>CALMQN010000148.1 GCA_937872185.1 uncultured bacterium | reverse complement strand
GTGCTCATTCGCAGCGCGACTCCGTTCGGGCATCCCACGTACCCACCAAATTACAATTGCTGCGATCAGACCCCATATGCCGAAGCCGCTAAATGTCAGGCCTTCGACGCCAAACAAGCTGTTGCCCTGCACTTCGACAGGGATGGCAGATGCGAGGAAGATCATTACATCTGCTCGATACGGCGGACGGAGAACTGGCTGTTGGGCCGGTTCAAATTGAGCGCCCCGCCGCTGGTTTGGCGCGTTTCAATGCGAACGTGATCGCCCGCCGCCACGTAAACCACGCACGAACCACCAACCGGCGTTGTCTCACCGGACACGCCAGCACCTTGGCTATCCCCGCCGGGGACGGTCCCGCCGCTTACGATAATCCGGCCCTGCCTCACGCCGGTTGCATTGGCTGCGTAGACCAGCGTGTACCCAACTTCGTACCAACCAGAGACGAGCGCTGTACCCCTCTCTGGGTTGGTGGCGTTGTCGTGCATCCCTTCGCCGTCAACAGTTTCGGTGTTCCACGAAACCGCTGTCCAAGTGGCGTTAGCAATCGACTGCGAGCTGTCACCAGATACGACGCAAACACCATCGGGGAAGCATCCCTTGGTAGGTGCTCCAGTCTGCCCCTTGATCGTGTTGCCTGACACCTCGTTGTAAGGCGCTCCAGCGATGACGTTATGCGCGCCGTCGCCGTCGTCTTGCGCGATGCCGTGCAGCAAGCGTCCGCCGCCTGTTGTGTCGGTAATCGTGTTGTTCAGTATGCGGACGTTATTCGGGTAGCCGGGGTACGCGACCATGAAGATGACCCAGATACCCGTGCAGGCGAAGTAGCTCGCGTAGCTCGAAGGGTTGCAGATATAGTTCCCGACGATCAGCAGGTGGCTAGTGGGTTTAGTTCCCCATGCCCCCGCGGACGACTGGCCCGACACCACGATCCCGCCGATGCCGAAGTTGCGCACCGTGTTGCCGGAACAAACGCTGTCCCGCGCGCAGTTGGCGAACTTGATGCCCCAGCTACGCACATCGGAAACCACGTTCCCAACGCACGAAATACCGACGTTGCCTTCGGGCAGAGAGGCCGAGATACCGCCCGAGAAGTCAATGCCTTGGTCAACGTTGGTGATGTAGTTGCCACTGACGACAGCGTTCGACGTTTCCACCGCCACGATCCCGCGCGAGTAGATGCGCGTTAATACGCCAGCGACACGATAATACAGGCCATCGATAAAGTTGCCGGTGACAATCGCGCCCCGGCTGTAGGAGTAATCAATGCCGTTTTGCGCGTCATTGGTGGCCGAACCTGCAATGACACGATCAACGATGGTGTTGTTTGCGATCAACGCGCCAATCGTGCCACGGGCATAAAGCGGTGTGCCGTTCCCGCCGCCGGTAAAGCGGTTGTTGGTCACTTCGATACCGCGAACCCATGTGGATGTTGTGGCGTCGTTGCTGCCAACCGTAATCAGGAAGCGGCTGCTATCGTCGTTCGATCCTGCGTTTTCCGTCGCGCCATAATCGAACGAGTTGTTGCGCACCTTGATATTAGGCTGGTTCAGCAGGCTGAACATTGCGTTCTGATTGGTTTGGTTGGCCACCGCGCGGACGAAGTTGCCGTTAATCAACCCCTTCGCAACGCCGTCAGTGGGATCGACCGTATCGCCAATGACGTAGGACTTCCCGCGACAATCCACGATGCGTCCCGAATTGAGCGCCGCTGCAAATGCCGTCGATTGGCTCGCAGTGCCGCCGTCTTCAGTCGCCAGCGCGCCGAAGTCTTCAGGATGCACCACGTTCTTTTCAAGGATCGCAGAAAGCAACTGGTCAGTCGTTGTGCCAGTCCTGCGCCAACCGATTTGCGATGCGCCGGTATTGGCCAGCAGGTAATCCCGGTAGCCTTGAACTGTCGTGTATTTTGAGCCGCTTGCGCCGTCGTTGATACCGATCAGGGATGCGCCGGTTGTGGCTAATGACCCGCTGTTGACCGGATCAATGTCACGCAGCGTTGAACCTGAAGGCGTCTTAAGCACACCACGATATGACAACGCAGCGTTGAAATAGACCGGAACGAACTGCCCGCCGCTGTCCGCCGTAACGATTGCGCCGAGCGATGTTGCAAGGGCTGCGTCCGAATAGACGGCTTGCGGCGTAGTGGTCCCGCTGGCGTAAAAGAACCACTGCGCACCGGATAGCGGATTGCCGTTTGCGTCTAACGCGCGGGGTTGGTCATTAAATATCTCTGCGGCCATTATCGTTTCCCAACGAGAGCACCTTTTTAGGGGTGGGCTTATGTGTTAGCGTAGTCGAAATGCGGTCTTTTTTCAAACTTAGCTTTTGGGGTTACGCCATTTTATTGTGGTGGTTTGCCCCTACTGTCGGTTTCCTCGTTAGCGGCGGCGCGCATTGGTGAAGCCTCAAGCGATTGCGTGATATATTGCTGCAAACCACGGGCGTCAGCAGCCAAGACAGGCTCTCTTGTCGCAAGAACAGAAAGTTGCTCCGAGAATTTGCGGCCCGCCTGTTCGGGGGGCAGTTTTGTAGTACTGGCA
>CALMQN010000147.1 GCA_937872185.1 uncultured bacterium | reverse complement strand
AAAATACCTATGTTGATACGCTTCCGACGGTGGCTGATGCCCATGGTCGTATCCATACAACGTTTAACCAAGACGTCGCCGCAACTGGCCGTTTAAGCAGTATCAATCCAAACCTACAAAATATTCCGGTTCGTAGTGACATGGGCCGCAAAATCCGTGAAGCCTTTATTCCTGATGGCGACAAAGTATTTATTAGCGCCGACTATTCACAATTCGAGCTGCGTCTGGCGGCAATCCTTGCCGGTGATGAGGAAATGATTAATGACTTTAACGGCAATGTTGATATTCACACCAAGACCGCCAGCGAAGTCTACAACATTCCGATGGACGATGTGACAAAAGCCCAACGCCGCGATGCCAAGGTGATTAACTTTGGTGTCCTGTATGGC
The DNA here is from genome assembly GCA_937872185.1 of uncultured bacterium. Classification (GTDB taxonomy): domain Bacteria; phylum Patescibacteriota; class Saccharimonadia; order Saccharimonadales; family Saccharimonadaceae; genus UBA1547. Next base: position 3,889 of record CALMQN010000147.1, on the reverse strand, counting down.
ATGAGCCCCCATGGGCTGAGCGCCGCGACGGGCATGAACTTTATCGAGGCCAAGAAATTTATTGATCGTTATTTCGAACTGCGTTCGCCGATTCGAAAGTATATTGACGATACCTTGGCGAAGGCTCGAACAGACGGGTACGTCGAAACGTTCTTTGGACGTCGCCGTCCTACACCCGATATTTACAGCAGTAACTTCATGGTGCGTCAGGGCGCCGAGCGCGCCGCGGCCAACATGCCTATCCAGGGCACCGAGGCTGACCTGATGAAGCTGGCTATGATCGAAGTCGACAAGCGCATCACCGGTCTAGGCGAGCAGTTACTGCAGATCCATGACAGCATTTTGATCGAAGCATCCATTGAAAACGCCGACAAGATTGCCGAGATTTTGGTTGATGTCATGGAAAACATCGCCCCGCAGCTGGGTATCAAGCTACAAGTCGACGTGAGTATTGGCAAGAACTGGGGTGAACTCTAGTCCCTGGCGTTGACATTACACCTCAAATATACTAAGATTGTATATATGTCAAACATCCGAAATTCACGTATTATTCCGATCGCTCTGGTGGTTATCTTATCGATTGTTGCGATTGCAGCACTTGCTTCACTTGCGCGCGTCGTTTTCTTTTCTGGCACCAGCCCAGTAGCGACGTCATCTGACGCTGGACAACAATCACTTATTTCAACAACAGCTGACCGTTCGGTGACCATGACCGTTCGTGGCCCAATTGTTGCTGACGAGAACTTCCGTTCATATCAAATTGTCGTGACGCCGTCAAAGCGCACACTGACAACGTATAGTGGCTACCTGGACAAGAAACTTGATCAGATTAGTCTGGCGAACAACATTCCGGCATACGAGGAATTTGTGCACGCGCTTGATCGGGCTGACCTGATGCAGGGGACCGAGTTAAAGGGCGATAATAACGATGTTCGTGGACTATGCGCCATCGGTAGCCTGTACGAATTTACAACACTGCAATCCGAAAAACCGGTGAAAAGCCTGTGGACCACAACCTGTAAAAGTATCAAGGGCTCGCTGAGCGCTCGTATGGTAACAGTGAAATCACTCTTCATCGCGCAAATTCCAAATGCGCGAACACAGATCAGCGAAATACGTCTATAATAGACGTATAGGGGGTCATACAGGTGGCAATAAAAGCGATACTATTTGATTGTTTTGGTGTCCTGGTCATGCCCGGGTCTGATATTTTGCGGCATGATTTTCCCGACAAGTCGAGCGAACTGCACGATCTATTTATGCGTTCGGATTATGGCTATATAACCCGAGATGAACTGCGTGAAGTGATGGCTGAACTGACAGGGCTTTCACGTGATCAGTTGGAAAAGCGCTATCACGAAAAAAATGCCCGAAATGAAGTAGTGTTTGGTTGGGTGCGTCAGTTAAAACAAGCTGGCGTGTATAAGATAGGGTTGCTGAGTAACATCCGCGTCGGCGGGCTTGACGATTTTTTGCCCGAAACCGAACGCCAAGAGCTTTTTGATGGGGTCGTGTTGTCGGGCGAGCTGGGCATTACCAAACCTGCCCGCGAGATATACGAGATTGCTGCAGCGCGCCTGGGCGTGCAGCCGCATGAGTGCATTATGATTGATGACCTGCTGCAAAATACCGATGGCGCCGAAAGGGCCGATATGCAGGCAGTATTGTTTGATACCCTTGCCCAGGCGCAGCAAGACGTGCAACGCATTATAGAGGAACAAGATGCCGGAACTGCCTGAAGTCGAGACGGTTCGGCGCGGGCTTAGTTTGTTTATCACGGGACGGACGATTAAAGCCGTTAATTACGATACGCCCAAAAGCTTTCCGAATGATATCCACAGCGTTGACGCTTTTATGGTTGGTGCGCAGATCACATCGATTCGACGACGTGCCAAGGCACTGATGATTGATGTATCGACAGGCTATACGTTGGTGACGCATCTGAAGATGACGGGCCAACTGGTGTTTGTCGGTGAGATTCGTTTTGGGGCGGGCCATCCGAACGACAGTTTGGTGAATCAGCTGCCAGATAAATCAACGCGCGTGGCCATTGCGTTTGACGACGGAACACATCTCTATTTTAACGATCAACGTAAATTTGGGTGGATGAAATTAATCCCGACGCTTGAAGTTCCCGACATGAGCTTTATGAAAAAAGTTGGGCCAGAACCGCTTGAAGCTGATTTTACAGCGAAGCAGTTTAGTGAACGTTTTAAGCGGCGAGCTAACACGTCGATCAAAGCGGCACTGCTGGATCAAAGTGTCATTGCGGGTGTCGGCAATATCTATGCTGACGAATCGTTATGGGGTGCAAAGATTCATCCGAAACGGTTGGTAAAATCAATCAAACAGGCAGAGTTTAAGAGGTTATATGAAGAGCTTCGCATGGTCATGAATCTGGCGATTGAAAAAGGTGGCAGTAGCAATCACACCTACGTTAACGTAGAGGGCAAAAAGGGAAGTTATATGGATTTTGCGCGCGTTTTTCGACGCGAAGGCTTGTTATGTCCGCGCTGCGGGGCAACGATTATTAAGTTTAAAGCCGCCGGGCGTGGTACGCACATCTGCCCCGTTTGTCAGGTCCTGTAAGGTATAATACACACATGATTACGCTACTGACTGGCACGAATACCTTCCAGATCGAACGCGAGCTGAAGGCGCTTATTGATGCGTTTGATGGTCACGCTGAGCGCATCGATGGGAGCAATCTTGAAATCAAACAGCTTCCGGATGTTTTGATGGGTGCGACGCTGTTTGCCCCGACGCGTCTGGTAATTGTTAAAGGCCTGTCCGACAACAAGTCGGTCTGGACAGATTTATATCAATGGTTGCCACGCGTGTCTGACGACATTCATTTGGTGCTTGTCGACGGCAAGCCTGATAAACGAACGGTGACGTATAAAGACCTTAAAAAAATAGCCAAGGTTATTGAGGCTGAAGAGTGGACCGAGCGCGATAGCAGTAAAGCTGAACGCTGGCTGATTGATGAAGCCAAGGCACAGAGCCTGATACTGGATACAAAAAGTGCTCAGCTGATTGTGCGACGAGCAGGGGTTGATCAGTGGGCACTCATGCATGCTATCGAAAAGCTAGCGCTCGTCGATACGGTTGACGCTAAAACGATTGAACTATTGATCGACGCCAGCCCATCTGAGAACGTGTTCAATCTGTTTGATGCGGCACTTCGGGGCAATCGGACGCAGGTGTCTGATATGGTGCGCACACTCGAACTGACCGAAGACCCGTATCGCTTATTCGCGTTGCTGTCGGGCCAAGCTTTTCAGTTGGCTGCCGTCGCCGTCGCTGGACCGGACGACCAAGTAGCAAAGGATCTGGGCATTCATCCCTACGGTGTCTCAAAGTTAGCACCCGTTGCTAAAAAAATGGGACGGTCTGGGGCCAGAAAGGTGATGCGCATTTTTGCGAGTGCCGATGATGATATGAAGCTGTCGCGCGCCGAACCGTGGCTGTTGATTGAACGCGCACTCATGAATGTTGCTGCGATATAAAAAGACGTCCGAGTGGACGTCTTTTTGGTTCATGCCAATGAACTATTTTTTAGCAGCAGGTTTCTTGGCTGGTGCTTTTTTCGCAGCTGGCTTTGCGGCAGCAGGTTTCTTAGCTGTGGTTGCCTTAACAGCTGGCTTTTTAGCAGCAGCAGGTTTGGCGGCAGGGGCAGCTTTAGCAACTGTCTTTTTGCCTGTACTCAATTTGACGCCAGCGTCTTTAGCGATCTTGGCAAGTGAGGCTTTGCGACGTGCAGCGGTGTTCTTTTTCAGCAAGTTCTTTTTAACAGCGGTGTCAATTTCGCTATGAGCAGCAGACAGGGTAGCGGCGGTTGGCTTGTCCATGAATGCTTTGGTCGCAGATTTGATATCACGTTTAATAC
>CALMQN010000146.1 GCA_937872185.1 uncultured bacterium | reverse complement strand
CCGTTGGGTTAGTAACACCTGAAAAACTGACCGCTTGACTGCCCGACGGTGCGGTGACGTTGGTCGTGTGTTTAACACGTAGTGAACCGGCGGTGCCATTATCAACGACCCAGCCAGATGCCGATCCAAGCCCAGTTGGTTGACCCGTCAAACTTGATCCTGTGGTCGCGAAGGTTCCACCAGGAGTCGTACAAGCGCCACTGGCGGTCGTACAAGCCTCAAAATCAATTGCCTGTATAGCTGTTGCTGATGGTACGGTAAAGGTAAAGGCATATTGCACACCAGTCGCACTTGGTGCCGATGTACTGAGCGTTGCCTTACGGCCAGTAATCTGTGCGGCCGAAGCCTGCGATGCACCAAGTAGCGGCAATACCGCCAGGGCGATTGCCAAAATGCTCGCTTGTACTATTTTTGCGTGTGTCCGCAGTGTCTGTGTTCGTTTTTGCATAATGTCTCCTAGAAGTTAGGCGTTGCGACGTAGGTTATCGTGGTTGTGTATGCACCAGCTGGTGTTGAACCGTCGATGTTAGCAACATAACTGACTGTGTATGTGTTGCTGTTAGTTGGTGCCGTGGCACCAGCAATCGTGTTGCCCGATACAAATTTGAAGAAGTCTGCAACATCATATCCAGAGGCAGCTGTCGGAACACCTGATCCTGATCCTGTCACGTTTGTGCCAACCGACGGTGTCGTATTGGCCTTCAAGTTGATACCGAACTGCTTCGAGTTAACGGATGAAGCGTTACCCGTTGCACCGGTCATCGCCGTAATGGAGGTTGGTCCACCTAATGTGCTCCCTGCAACCGTAATTGAGTACCCTGATGAAGCGTTGGTTGCAGCTGTCATTGTTGATGTACCGGTACCAGTGGCGCTTGTTGTTGGGTTCGTCAGAGTGACAGTTGCAGCGGCCAATGTGAACGTCAATGTTTCATCAACGGTTGCGTTAACCGTAATTGCACCGGCAGTCGATGTTGCCACGACGCCTGTGTCGATCGCACCGGTAAAACCGACGGCTGAATAGGTCGTCATACGGAGGTAAAATGTCGAGTTAAGTGCGCTTGGGTTAACGACCGCACCGAAGTTTACCGTTGCACCGGCAGATGGTGAGCCAGTGTTAGAGCCGTTTGATACACGCAGTGACCCTGGAAGTGCGGTGTTAACAATCCATGTTCCACCTGATCCCAGACCAGTTGTTGATGAAAGTGTTGATGATGCTTCAGAGAACCCGGCAGGAGGGCTGGCACAGGCACCGGATGCAGTCGTACAGGCCTTAAACTCAATTGATTGAATTGTTGTTGCCGTCGGTGCTGTAAACGTAAAGTTATATGTCGTACTAGCACTTGGTAGTGAACTGCCGATGATTACTTTACGTGCAGTAATTTGTGCGGCTGATGCATGTGTCGCGCCCAGTAGTGGTAATGCGACGATGCCAAGCATTGCTACAAAATAAGCGATTCTCTTTATTAGTGAGTGTGTTTTTGTCATTTCTTCCCTCTAACTTACGGTACTAGTTATATCTGAATGTTATAATAACATAAGCGTGAAAAAAACAATAACCATTTCAACCTTTCTTTTTATCATCGTGGGAGCGATCGGCCTTGCGCCTCTTGCCTCTGCCCAACCCTACGGCAAAGGCTTATACGGTATCGTCCAGTACGGCGACGAAACATCACTTTCAATAGCGACTGATGGTGATGTCACCATTGCTAGTATCACACCGGTGACAGGTGGGACACTCGCAACGAACGCAAGCGTCGTTACCGTTACCTCGACTGACGTTAAAGGGTTTAAGCTATACGTGCGATCGCTCACAAACACGGATATGGACAACCTTGGAGCAATTGTGCCAACATCTGGCAATGGGTCGCCCGCAGCGCTCGCTGTTAATACATGGGGCTACAACACGAATGGCTCGGCAAATTTTACCGGTATGACGCTGACAGATGTACTGATTAAGTCCCTCACCACTCCTGCATCAAGTGGCGATGTCACGACCTTTACCTATGGTATCAATATTGATCTCTCCAAGCCCGCGGGTAACTATTCCAACTCAGTCATTTACACAGCCGTCCCGCAGACTGATTAGGCGTGTCTTTTTCGTGATCGATATTCGCCCACCAGCGCGACAATCAGTATGGCGGCAAATATAATGACAACAATCGCTGCCGTCGGTAGATAGATCATGTAGCGCGTTTCGACCTTAGCCGGCGTGTCACCCAGGCCAATCGTATAGGTTAGTTTATAGATACCAGGGAAGCGCGGAAGCGGTACCGCATCAGAAACCGACCGTACTGTACCCGGTAATATCAACGCCTCGCCAACGGTCGTCGATGACTGCGTACCACCAAATATATCTTGAATGACCACGTTATAGCGGCTGCGGTAATGCGTTGTCCCCGTATTTTGCAATGTCGCCCGCCAGTCGGTGGAACTTGTGACGAACCACGGCGCACTAAGTGACACCAAATTACCGGCTCTGCTTACATCGCCTAGCACCGTCAGGTAAATTAAAGAACCAACGCGCTGACGCGATATACTTCCGTCGCCGGTACTGCCCGCCTCTGTTGAGGCGAACATACTAATGTAGCGCCCACCCGGTTCTGCGTCGATGGGCACACCGATTCTAAACGCTACTGACTTAGTTTCACCTGGCGCGACTTCAATTGTATTGGACGCAAATGCCACCCATTTGACCAGTTCCGTTTCAATGTTAAAGGCGTAGTCATATTGCTGATTAATCACGCTAAACTCTTCGGCGCTTAGTCGCACAGTGATCGGGGTTTTGTTGTTATTTGTTATTGATAAGGTTTTATCTTGGGACGTACCAGGTGCAACCTCAGCTTCTGTACGCAGCGGCGATACCGTGAGGCCTTTTGTGAGCTGGTCACCAGACTCCGCAAAAGCATGCCCGGATCCGAAAGACATCCATGCCAATAAGATAGAAGCGATCCCAAATACAATAAGGATGACACGTTTAGGCATTTGGTGCATTTTTCTATTGTTCAACACCCTTCCATCATAACAGCCCGCTCATTGCGATAGTAAGCAACTACTCACGGGAGGGATGTGGGCTCATTGATCTTTGTTTAACGATCAGATTCTACATACACTCTGTTTATACCTATACCAACTGTTGCGGCGACAGTATTGGCTGTTCCATTACTCATACCGACAACCGGACCCATGAAAGTTGTATTAGCAGGAAGCGTTGTCGTAACCGAACTATCAACAAGAGTCGTAGAAGTATTAAAATTATCAAGACGGTAATAGATAACGTTATCCGCAGGCTTACAATACATATAGAAGTCATAGGCCTGACCCGTTGTGTAAGGAGTTGTCGGCGAGCCAGTCAAGGCGTTCTTTGTTGCTGTCGTACCGTTCTTTGTAAGAAGGTTTATAACATTTGCACCGTCAGTTGTATCATGCCACAGCCCCACACATGAGATAGCAGGGATCGTGTCAGATGCGAGGATATTCGTTGTACCTGACTGCAGCCCTACGAACAAGCGAGTTGCGTTCGGCGATGCTGCGGTAAGTGTCTCAATGCCAAAACGAGCGAAGAAGAAGAATCCACCAAGACCAGTAGAGTTTCCTATCCAGAACTGGGCAGCTGTGCTAACAATGCTCGAGATACCTAGTGCCTGGTTGGTAGTCGTCACAACGTTTGTTGATGTCGTGCGTTTCATCTGCGTATATATACCAGCTGTAGGTGCCGGGTGAGCCACGGTTGTACCAACAGCCCATGGCGTACCGAAGTTAATACCTGCCGTTGTACCCGTGTTAGGTACATACAGAACTATATTGTTACCGTATAAGGCTGCCTGCATTGGGTTATCAATACCACTCGGTGGCATCCATTTTGGAACCATACGTCCAGCAATTTTTCTGGCATACACACGTATTGTGTCTGCCGCTGGCGCGGAAGGATTTGATATGGCAGACCACTCTTGAAACCCAAGGTGTATATCGTCCGTAAGAGTACTGACAAGCACGTTGTTTATACTCCACCCAACTCCGTCTTCATACGTCAAGGCTTCGCCCGGCTGCAAGATCGCATCGCTTGTGAGGATGTACGGTACAGTCGACACATCCCTCACTACCTGAATAGTATTTGATAACGAGGCATGCGTATTACGTATAGATACGTTTTTAATTTGCCGAGTTGTCGATGCACCAGGGGTTGTCACCGCAACTGTAGTAGTCGCTGTTGTAATCTTACCTTGACTCGTACCAGGAGTAGCAGAAGTTGTTGCGACGACATCAACCCAACTAACTGAATAATCAATATTAGCCGCAGTGCTTGTGTTAATCTCTAGTGTGTCTGTCGTTGCTTGAAGAAGTATCATACGTATTACCCGATTAATGTTGTTATGGCATATGTTTGTGCGAACGTTAGTCCACCACCGCCACCTGATGGAGCTGCCCATGTTGGCACACCGCCCGCGAGTGTCAATACATGCGTATCGGTTGTTTTTGCCAGTCGCGCGAAATTGCCGTTTGCGTCTCTATAGTATATATCACCCGTTGCACCTGATGCGTCATTGTAAGCTGCAACCGTCAGACGCGTCGGTGTATTGGCCTGATTGTATGTTACATACAATTTGCCATTAACGCCACCGTCCGTGAACTCAACAGCGCCAACTTCTAGCGCCGTAAGGACTGGACCAGTCGAGAACTTGAGCGGAGCAGTGCCCGCAGTCGCTGTACCCGGACGAATAGTAATGGTCTTGTGCCCACCATTCGTCGAGGTACCAGGGTATGTTACGTTTGCGTCGGCAGTATAGTGCTCTTTGCCGAGAAAAGCGTTAAGGTGTCCGCCCCATTCGCCATCGTCACTGTTTACCGTAGGAAGCCTTTGTTCAGTAGCCATCGCCTATACCCCGTACTTTCCGCCGCCGTAACCCCGAGTAATTTTCTCTGGTTTGGCGCTGATTTTAGACTCCGCAGTTGTAAGAAGTGTCGCAACACCCTTCAGACCAACAAGCCCAATCAAAACAATGCCGCTGTACTTCAAAAAGTCTTTGCGGTCCATTTCTTTGGCGCTAATCGTCTGTAAAATATTCTTTTTGATCACCCGTGTACCTCGCAGTGGTATTACCTCAATCATAAGCTATATTGATCGACTATGCAACATGATAACCGAGGAAAATGGACGCCTATCGTGTGCTGTAGAAAAAGATAATGGCAACCAAGATAAGTGCCGCCAAAATCACGACGACAAGTTCCAAGATAGTAAAACCTGATTGCGATTGAACTGATTTTTTCATGCTGTGTTCCGCCCTATTAATGTCTTTATTTTATCACGCATACAACATGCCTGCGCTTATGCTTTTTTTGCTATACTGGAAGTATTAGTGGGCAACAGGAGTAAAACAGTCATCGTGAACACAAAAAAGCCGTTTGTCGCGTTATTAGCTTTCGTCGGTACTTTTTTACTGAGCGTTATGCCACTTGGCGTCTTTGCCATTACAACTATCTCGCAGGGGTACTCAAGCAACGACACCCTTTCTATCGGATCACTGGTGAGTACCGAGCCTGGATCAACCGACCAAGTCACCGCCACGTCGTCGAGTAATGTTGATAACCTGTTGGGCATTGTGATTAACGATGGCGGATCGCTACTAACCGTCAGTAACGGCACTGATAATCAAGTGCAGGTAGCAACAAGCGGTGTTGTATCTGCCCTGGTGTCAGACATTAACGGCGCTGTCGTCAAAGGTGACCATATTACCGCCTCACCAGTCAAAGGTGTTGGCATGAAAGCAACAGGCAATGCCAAGGTCGTCGGTGTCGCGCAAAGCAACCCAACCAACAGCACCAACAAAGACCAGACTTACACTGATGACAAAGGTAACAAGCAGCCCCTCACTCTTGGTGAAGTGACGCTGGCAGTTGATGTGTCGTATTATTACGCCGAACCAGAAAAAACGCTCATCCCCCCTGCTATTCAAAACATTGCCAACGCCCTGGCTGGTAAAACCGTTAACTCACTACCCATCATCGTCAGCGGCATTATCTTTATTGTGACGTTGATTGTGGTTGTGAGTATTATTTATACGATGATTCGTAGTAGTATAGTGTCAGTTGGACGTAACCCCATGGCGCAGTCTGCGGTCTATCGTGACGTGATTCAGCTGTCTGCGTTAGTTTTGGGAATATTAGCAGTCGCAATCATAGCAATTTATGTAATTTTAACGAGGTTTTAGAATGACGGGCATCACATTCTTACAACTATTCTTGCTGATTAATGTGTTTATTATCGGCGCACTGTCGACAACAGCGATTCGTCACGCCTGGGCACACTTTCGCCCACAAAAAAAGGTCGAAAAACCTGCAGCCCAAACACTGCATCTTCCACAAGAGTTAAAGGAACAGATGCTTGATAAGGCTCAGAGAGACTTTGAAAAAGTCCTGACGCACGCTGCGAGCGAGCTACAAGATGACCTGACCAAGACTGCGACCGAACTGAACGGCCAGCTGGAAAAACTGGGGGCACAAGTGGTCACCAGCGAGACACAGCGCTACCAAACCATGCTGGAATCCCTCCGCACGCAAGTGCAGACAGTGATCACGACCGCTCAGACCGATATTCAGGACCACCAAACTGACCTAAAGACCAAGTTGAACGAGAAAGTCGCAGCCGAGCAACAACGCCTGGTCGGTCAAATTGATACAAAGCTAGCCGACGCAGTGACATCATTTTTGGCAGAGAGCTTGCAGCATAACGTTGATTTGGGCGCACAAACACCGTATATGATCGCCATGTTAGAAGAACACAAAGCAGAGTTGATCAAAGGCATCACCGATGAAAGCTAAGCTGCAATTACCAGACGATGTCACTTCTGTTCAAGACTTGATGACACTGATGATTGAAGTTCGAGAGTTTACAAAGTGGTTTTCACACAATGCAATTTTGAAGCGCGTTGGGAGCAAGAAAAAAAGCGATCGCCCTGCCCTATCACCTGGCGCGACCGAGCTGTTGCATGCATGGGAAAAAGACGAGCCACTCAGCGTCCGTCGTTTGGACGAATTAACCGACCTTTTAAACTTGTATAAAAACACTGCGCCGACACTGACGATTACACTGGCTGCACCGCCAACCAACGACATCAAACAAACACTGACCAATTGGTGTCGAGCAAATATTGCACCAAATATTATGATTGCCTTTGGCTTTAACGCCACGATTCTGGGCGGTCTGGTAATTCACCACAAAAGCCGCATTTTTCGTTCCGACGCCAGTTGCTAGCTGAGCGCGAAAAGTTTCCTGAGGTGCTGCGCCGTGTTTAATAACGCTACCTTTCAAAAGCTCGTCGAAGCCGATGGGCTGACCGGTGAAGTTGTTGCGGTCAATAGCTTTATTATTGAGGTAAAAGGCCTGGAGGGCGTACGCCTGGGTGCACAGGTACTATTTGAAGATGGGCAACGCGGACTGGTGCGTGAAGCATATGGCGACAAGGTCATCCTGTTTAATATTGATTCTGAAAAAATGGCGCCAGGCACACTTGCTGTTGTAGAGACCGACGTCCTGAGCGTTCCGGTAGGAAAAGGACTTATTGGTCGTGTCGTTACGCCTATGGGCAAGCCAATTGACGGCAAAGGGACAATCCGCAGTACTGCGACATCAGGTATTTTTAACGCAGCACCAGGCATTATGGCAAGGTCAATGCTGAACGAACAGCTCGCAAGCGGTGTGACTGCCGTTGATATGTTTTTCCCTGTTGTATTGGGTCAGCGTATTGCAATCCTGGGTGACAGCAAGTCAGGTAAAAGTACCTTCTTGTCACAGCTGAGCGCCAGCCAAAAAGGCACAAAACGTATTGTTGTCTACGTGCTGATTGGCAAACGTAAAGTCGACATCGAGCAACTGCTGGCGGGCCTGCGTGAGTCAGGCGCCATGGACCACACCATCGTCGTGCTAGCTGATATTTTTGATTCGCTCACCCAGTCGTACCTTGCGCCCTACGCTGCCTGTGCCATGGCCGAGTACCTTTGGTACAGCGGCGAAGACGTCGTGATTATCTATGACGACCTGACTAGCCACGCTGAAGCCTACCGACAATTGTCACTGCTGCAAGAAGTTGACCCAGGTCGTGACTCATACCCAGGTGATATGTTCTATGCGCACTCTAGTCTGTTAGAGCGTGCGGGAAAGTTGTTAAAAAACGGCAAAACGCTGACTTCCCTACCGGTTGTTTTGACGCCAAATGACGACATTACCGCCTACCTGTCGACGAGTATTATGTCTATTACCGACGGGCAGATTATTTTGGACCTTGGTGTCTTTCGCCAAGGCATTCGACCAGCCGTTAACGCTGGGTTGTCCGTCTCGCGTGTCGGTGGACAAGCCCAAACCGTCAGGCAAAAACGATTGTCTGGTACACTGTTTAAACTGCTGTCGAAGTACAAACAAGCCGAAGAGTTTTCACACTTTGGGTCAAGCCTGTCTAAGGACGCACAAATTGACCTCACACTGGGTAAACAAATTTATGCCGCCCTACAACAGCCGCCAGAGACCTTGTATAACTTGGTGGAGCAACAACTGCTACTTGAGACCATTTTGCTGGGAGGTGGAACAGTTGAGATTGATATTGTTGGCTTGAAAGATGCCGTCATCAAGGCAAAATCGCGCGTCAAGGCAGAGAAAGACTTTGACCATATTGAGGCTGAGCTATTGAAGGCGCATACCATTAAGTCCAAGACGCCGACCACGATTGTTGTTGAGACGCCGGCAGAGCCACCAAAGGAAGAAGCCAATGCGAAGAGCTAGTACTGTCGAAAAAGAGACGATACAGATCACCACGATTGAAGATTTGACGGGGGTGTTTGAGAGTATCGCCAGTACCCAAGTTGCGAAGGTAAAAAACAAGGTTGAATTGTCGGGCGAGTTCTTTCAACTGCTGTGGTCACGCTACCGATCAATCCGTGTTGATCCAAAAACGCAAATCACCAACCGCGGCGGTGCAGACAAAAACGGCAAGAACGCGTTTGTCATTATCTCGGCCGAAGCCGGACTGAGCGGTGATATTGACCTTCGTTTGATTGAGACAATGATGCAAAACTACGACGCCAAGACAACAGACATTATTGTCCTGGGTAGTCACGGTGCTAACCAGTTAACACAACGTGGCATCCATTTTGAACGGTTTTTTCAAGTGCCCGAGACCGACAAATATATCGACGTAAGCCCTGTGATTAAAGCCGTGATGCCGTACAGCAACATTGTTGTCTATTATGAAGAATATGTGTCGTTGGGTGTGCAAGAAATTAAAAGCATTGACTTGATATCGAGTATGAAAAGCCTGAGCGAAACTGACGCAACCGAAACTGACATTATGACGGCAGCTGATACAATCTTTGAGCCATCACTTGATGAGATTGCCGAGAGAATGGAGATGACCATGATGACCATTGCGCTCAGTCAGACAATCCTCGAGTCAAGTCTGGCGCAGGCCGCCAGTCGATTTAACTCGATGGCCGTTGCTAAAAAGCGTGCGACTGAACTGTTGGTTGACTACCACCTGGAGTTTCACCGCGCTAAACGAAGTGAAAGCGACCGCCGACTCCGCGAAGTCATGATTAGCATCAAAAAGAAAAAAGCACACGCCAGAGGAGCCAGGTAATGAAGACGCATCCAAAGATATCAGAAGAAAAAGTAGGAAGTATCCAGTCATTGCGTGGCCTGATGGTTGAAGTACAGATTATTGGCGACCGTCCTGAAGAAAAAGAGCTACTGCGAGTTGAAGACCATCCTGAAGTCTTTTTGGAAGTCAGTTTCTTTAAAGCTGATACTGTGGTCTGTATTAACCTGACCAACAGCCAAGTGTTGCAGTGTGGCCAAAATATCTTTCGTACTCACGAGAAAGTGTCGGTGCCTGTTGGGCCAAATACGCTCGGTCGTGTCTTTAGTGCGCTTGGTGAACCCCTCGACGAAAAGCCGGGAATCACTGACAAACGACGTCCGATTAGCGAAGCGTCAGGCACAAAGAGCTACCGTGGCACGCAAAAGCTCGAGATGCTTGAAACCGGCCTGAAAGTAATCGACTTTTTGACACCGTTTGTGAAAGGTCGCAAGATTGGTATCGTCGGAGGTGCTGGTGTGGGCAAGACTGTCCTTACTATGGAAATGATTAATAACGTCACCCGCAACGCCAAAAGTCTGTCAATTTACTGTGGTGTTGGTGAGCGTATTCGTGAAGGTAACGAGTTATATGAAACACTGAAAGAAACTGGTGTGCTAAAAAACACGGTCATGTTCTTTGGACAAATGGACTCGACACCCGCTATTCGTTCGATGGTTGGTCCGGCTGCGGCAACTGCTGCGGAGTACTTCCGTGACGAGGAAGGCCGCGACATCCTATTCTTCGTGGACAACATTTATCGACATATCCAAGCCCTGACAGAGCTGTCAACAAACCTTGGGTTGATTCCATCTGAAGGTGGCTATTCACCAAAGATCTACGCCGAGCTGCGTCGCTTGGAAGACCGCCTGAGCTCAACAGACAAAGGAACAATTACGTCTGTGCAGGCTGTGTATATCCCTGCAGACGACCTTTCTGACCCTGCGGTGCAGGCCATCTCGCAACAGCTAGACTCAGTGCTGGTGCTCTCACGTAGTGTTGCCGAGAGTGGTATTCGACCGGCGGTTGACCTGTTAAAGACGACCTCGTCACTCTTAACGCCCCAAATCGTCGGTGAACGACACTACAAGCTGGCTGGTCGCGTGCAAGCGATTATGCAAAAGTATGACTCACTTAAAAACATTATTGCCATCGTTGGTGAAAATGAGCTGTCGCCTGCTGACCGTGCCGACTACCAAAACGCGCAGAAACTCGTCCAGTTCTTTTCGCAGGACTTTACCGTTGCAGAACACTTGTCTGGTAAACCTGGCCAGTACTTCACGCTTGAGGAAACCTTGAAAGGCATCGAAGCAATCCTTGACGGAAAACCTGTAAAAGAGGAAAAAGCAGCCGCCCCAACATCTGAGCCTAAAGCTGAAGTTGCTGCTGACAAAAAGACATGATTCACCAAGCTTCCGATATTACTGAGTTAAAAGTAGTGGCTAGAGCGCCCTTTCACCTATATTACGATGGTATTGCTCGGGCTGTGACGGCTACAAATAAGGTTGGGCAGTTTGATATACTCCCCGGACATGCCGACTTTTTTTCGATGCTCGATCCGGGTGAAGTCATTATCGAAACAAGCGGTGAACCCGTTATCTTTACTATACGAAACGGCATTCTTACGGTGCGTGATAATGAAGTGTTGTTATTCGCTAATATGTAATTTATTGGATGACAATGTAATCGAAAGCGTAGCCGCCAGCTGATAATGCGCCAGTCACAATAATGCTAAAACCAGTGCTGGTGCGGGTAATATAATAATCACCTGCACTGCGTCCCACTGGTGTCACAACGATATGTGGAATCGATGAATACGCCGTACGAAAGGTAATTTGTGCCAATGTACCACTGACAGCGCCAACACCAATATTGACTGCGACCGTGCCAGATGCATCGTTGCCGCTAATTGATACCGTACCGTTTGAGCCGACTGCCCCGCCGCTCGCAATGCCTGGCGCAACACCCTTACTAATCACGTGGCCTCCGATAGTGAGCGTCGTCTCTGAGGTCAGGCTACTCGCCTGGAAAGTGCGTACCGTCAGCGCACCACCAACAACTAGGTTGCCGCCAACGTTTAATGTCTGTCCTACTGTCACTGCCCCTTGCAGCGTTGATGTACCCGCAACGGCTAGGTTTTGGCGTAAGTTCAAGTTTGCTGCGTTAGCATCACCATTGACGTCTAGTTTGCTGAGAGAAGTGTTACCTGCCTGAAGGCTTGTGAGCGTCGCGTCAGATACTGACAATTTGCCGTTTAATTTCAGCTCACCGCCAATACTCACATCGTTACCGATTGTCACTTTCCCATCAAAACGTGAGTTCGGTCCAACGACCAGTTCTGTGCCCAAGTCACCAACACTGTTGCGACTGACGCCAAGTGTATCAAGCACGGCTGGACTGATGGTAACGTCCGACTGACCTGTCTGGGCGTTGGCGTTATCTTGGCCCTGTACGACAAACGCAATAATCGCAGCATTCGCTGCCAAAATCGCGATCACAACACCAACACCAATAAAGGTTGCTTTGTGACTCGGCCGATAGGTTGTAATGCGGTGCGGCAACGTGCGAGCTTTGCGTGGCTCTGAGGATGCCTTAGCAGTCGTCGTTGGTTCTTCGACTGGCTCGTCATCACTTTGCGCCTGTAATACCTCTGGCACTGGTGGCTCAGTTGAGGCTGTCTTGGCAGCTGGTTTTGTATCTGTGTCTGACTGGTTTTTCATGTTTCTCTATAACTATGTGTTCTATTGGTTGTTATTATACTGCTTACGGCTGCAAGGAGCAAACCGTTGCGTCCTCCTTGCAAAATCACCTCCAATCACCCACAATAGAGCTTATGTCAAAGAGGTTAAGAAGAGGAATTGGCGCATTTTTTGCTTTTGCGTTCGTTGTCATTTCTCTTTCTTCGACTGTCTATGCGGAACCATCGCAATCCACAAATTATAAGTTTAACGAGAGTGCCATCGGGTCAGGTGGACTGATTCAGTCCAGTTCGGCAAATTATCAGGGCCGAGACTCAATTGGTGATATTGGCGTTGGGCCTGCCGCCTCATCTAACTTTCAAATTGCTGCGGGTTCCACCACTACAAATGACCCGGCACTATCCGTTGCAGTTAACGGAACGATCAATTTTAACGCCTTTTCAGCAGCCACTGCAACGACAGCCACGACAACATTTACGGTCCTTAACTACACCACCTACGGATACGTTGTACAGATTATAGGTAACGCACCGAGCAACGGCAGCACAACAATTGAAGCTATGAACCCCTCTGGACCATCGTTTCCAGGCGCGTCGGTCGCAGGCACGTCCCAGTTTGGCATCAACCTGGTCGCTAACACCTCACCGGTATCAGTGGGTGCAAATCCCAACAATGGCCAGTTTGGTTTTGGTACCGTCGCAGGTAATTATGCTACTTCAAACTCATATCGGTATGTTAGTGGCGAAACGATTGCTCAGGCAACTCGCAACTCGGGCACAACGACATACACCATTACGTACCTGGTCAACGTACCCGCCCTTACCCCTGGTGGTATATACACAAGCGATCAAACGCTCCTTGTGACCGGTACGTATTAACTGACTGCTGGCAGTGACCTGTGTATAACTTTTGTATTTACGATAAAAATATGTTGACACGTCATATCGCTCGTGCTATTCTGCTATCAACAGCTCATTAAAACAAACAAAAAAAATGAAAAATAAACAATGAAAACCCACCACGCATCACTTATCAAAATATCAGGTCTTTTAGTATTGACCTTTGCTCTCGTTCTCCAAGCAGTTTTACCGGGCTTCGCATCTGCCGCGCAAATTACAGCACGTAGTCTGACGCTTATGGCAAACGGCTCAGACGGTGGTTCAAAACCTGGTGGAGTTGTTAACCACGCATTTGCCTTCACGCTTCCTGGTGGTAGCAACGTTGGATCAATTAAGTTTCAGTACTGTACGACGGCCGCCGACTCTTCAATCACTCCTACATGTGTGAAGCCGACAGGGCTCACCACAACCAGCGCGACTCTCAGCGGTCAAACAGGTGCGACCGGATTTACCGTCAACGGCACCACTCTTGCAACTGACGGTGCGCCATACATTACGCGAACTGCTGCGAGCGTCAGCTCAAATACTGCTGTGACATATCAGTTCAACACGATTACTAACCCGACCTCAGTTAACGGTGAGACCTTCTTCGTCCGTATTACGTCATACGCATCAACCGATACAACGGGTTCAGCCATTGATAGTGGTACTGTGGCTGCAGCAACAGCACGTGGTATCGACCTGACTGGTACTATGCCTGAATCACTCGTCTTCTGTGCTGGTGCAACCGTCGGTACAACAAGCAGCGTGCCTGACTGTTCAACAGTCACTACGGGTGCCGTCACCTTTAACCAATTGTTCTCTCCAACTGATACAGCAACGGCTACTTCTCAAATGGCAGCATCGACTAATGCAGGATCGGGATACGTCATCACCGTCAACGGACCAACGCTGACATCTGGTGGTAATACCGTCTCTGCCATCAACAGCACAGCAAGTATCAAGGGTGTGTCACAATTCGGACTAAACTTAAAACTAAACACCACTGCTACTTCAACCATTGCCGTCGGTTCAGAAATCGCCGTTGCATCAAACGGAACCAACTACCGCGGACAAGCCGTCGGAACAGCGCAAGGATATACAAACAATTATAATACTGTCGATAGCTTCTCATTTACCTCAGGTGACCCAGTCGCAAACAGTGGAAACGCTACTCTTGGTGGATCAGACGCCCAAATCTACACAGTTAGCTACATCGTGAACGTCCCTGGTAGCCAACCTGCCGGTACCTACACCACTACCCTTACCTACATCTGTACTCCAACATTCTAATCAAAAAAGCATAACGGATTTGTTGACGGGCAATTAACGCTCATGCTACAATTCGCACATGAATGTGAGAAAAGGGCTGCTCAGTCGGAGACTTGTATTAAGTGCACTAATGGTCTTCG
>CALMQN010000145.1 GCA_937872185.1 uncultured bacterium | reverse complement strand
CTTCTTCTCCTTCTTGTCTGCAGTCTTAACCGGTTCTTCTGCAGGAACTTCATCAAATACTTTGATGCTGTCGCCTTGAGCCAATGTGACGTATGCTTTCTTGCTATCACGACGCTTGGTATTGCCAGGTTGTGCACGTTTGCCTCGCGAGAAGCGGACTGCTTTACCTGTTTGTACCAATGTCTTGATGTTTGTGACCTTCACCTCAAACTGTGCTTCAACGGCGGCAACGATTTGCTGCTTGTTAGCGGTCAGTGGTGCGTCAAATACGTAAATGTTCTTTAGTGATTGGCCATATGCTTTTTCAGTGGCGCGGGGGATAATGCTGATGTTAGTCATGATTATTTCTCCTCCTTAGTCAACCACGTCTTGATGACACCAACAGCGGCGTTCGATAGAACAATCGCATCAGCGTTCAAAATGTGGTACACGCTCAGATAATTAGCACGGATCAACAGCAGGTTCTGAATGTTGTTTGTTGCACGAATCAACTCGGGAGTTTTTTCATCAACGACCAACAGAACTTTGCGTTCCAGTTTGTTATCAGCCATAAACTTGATCGCGTCGCTGGTTTTACCCGTCGTCTTAAAATCAAGGATGTGGATCTTTTTAGCCTCGTTTGCCAACGTCAACGCTTGGCGAAGCGCAACGCGCTTGCTGGTTGTTGATAGGCGCTTGGTAAAGTTTTCATTACCCCGTGGACCAAATACGATACCACCACCGCGCCAAATTGGGTTTCGTGATGAACCAAATCGTGCACGACCAGTACCCTTTTGAGCCCATGGTTTTTTACCACCACCGCGCACTTCACCACGTTGTTTTGTGGTTGCTGTCGCTAGGCGAGCGTTTGCAAGGTACGAGTCGTACGCAAGCTTCAATAGTTCGTGGTTTTTTACTTCCACTGCAAAGATGTCCTTTGGAAGCGCAGTTTTGACGACTGCTGGTTTAGTAGTCTCAGCCATTATGCTTTTCCTCCAATTACGATCAGGCCTTTTTTAGGACCTGGTACAGCACCGCGAAGACCGATCAGATTGTTGATCGGGTCAACGTAGGCAACAACAAGATTTTTGACCGTTACTTGGTCGTGACCCATGCGTCCTGCCATGCGTTTACCCTTAAAGACCTTCTGTGGGTACATAGACCCGATTGATCCCGGTTTACGAACGTTTCCGTTACCACCGTGGGTTGCCTTACTAGTATTAAAGTTGTGGCGTTTTACCGTTCCGGCAAAACCTTTACCTTTGCTTGTCCCTGTGGCATCAACGATGTCACCAAGTGCAAAGATTGATACGTCGATCGTGTTACCTACCGAGAGGCCTTCTGGTAGTTCTGTTACACGAATCTCCCGAATGTGTTTCGGGGTCACTTCGGCGGACTTTACATGTCCAGCCACGGCCTTGCTCAGGTTCTTACCCTCACCATATGCCACTTGTACTGCGGTGTAACCGTCGGTTTCGACAGTCTTTACCTGAGTCACAGTCACAGGGCCAGCTTGAATAAGCGTCACAGGAATTGCAACACCACTTTCGCTGATGATTTGGGTCATACCAATTTTGGTACCGAGAAGTGCTTTCATAGCGCTTTTGCTCCCACTTAAAATTCTTGGTGGGAGGGGGTTTCTACAGATGTAGACCTACCAATTCACCAAGAATTATTTACTATTTTCGTAATAAGTTACTGATCTAATGTAGCACATGATCTGTTAGGAGTCAAGATCACAAGGGGTCGGATTGTGACAGAAAGTCGGCATAAGCATCTGAGAATCCGGTCGTTTTTGCCGTGACTAGTTCTGGCAGTGAATCGGCAGATTTTTTGAGTGCTGCATACGTCGTCGACACTGCATCCTTTGCCGACAAGAAGTTGGCTTCACTATGGGCCACGTCAGCATCAATCACAGCCTTCCAGGCATCACGGTGGGCCGCTGCAGCGTCTTTAAGCGTCATTTTAAGGCTTTCCTGCGACTGATCAACAGATACAGCGTCGATTGCCGCGACAGCTGCCACCCACGCGTCATATGACTGCTGCGAAGTCAGGCCGCCGGTTGCCGGTAGTACCGCCGCAAGCGAGGCTTGATCCTTCAAGCAGATCTGCAACGCCGCTAGTAATGTTTTAACCGTTTGAAGTGACGTTTTAACGCGTTGACAGTGGCCATGCTCCGGTGTCAGTACAAAATAGACAGTGGCAAACTGGTCACGACATACATCGTCGGCACTTGCCGATAGACTGTCGCTATATCCAGCGATCGCTTTGGTTTTGTCCGCGGCAGACACCGTATTATCTTGAAGAGTGACGTTAAGCGCTTTGGTCGCGGCCTGGACTGTGGCTTTGGTGTCGGCTACTGACTGACGTGCCGTCGTGTTGGTTGCCTGCGCGAGCAAAAACGTGATAACGCCAAGGATAATAATCACAATAACGATACTGGCGCTAATAATAAGTGCTTTCTTGTGCGTTCGAATTATCTTGTTATGACGAAGGTTCATATGCGCGACGACCATATCTCGCTATCAAGCGGCCATGGGTTAAAAGTACAGCCCTGTAACCCAATCGATTGTTGCTGCATCACTGGTGCGGCTTTGCCTGGGCCTCCGCAATATTCGTGGCCATGACCCAGCCAGTGCCCTGTTTCGTGGTTGACGACCATGTGTCGATAATCCCGCAAGGTGCCGCCGGCGCTATTCCATGGATCTGTTGCGCCTAACCATCGATCTTGGTTAATGATGACATAGCGGCCAACCGTACAACTATACGTTGTGCTACATCCGGTGGCCGAAAACGAAGGTACCTGCGACGCCTCTGCAAGCACCAACGTAAAGCTACCCCCACTCGCGACTTCTGTGAACGTCGCGTCCAGTCGACTCCACCCACGGCTGTCGTTTAATGTGGCATGTGCTTGCTGCTTAAATTCAGCCAAATCGGCCGTAATTGTCCCCCGCGTCTCGACGCTATACGTCACGGCTGTTTTTGGCTTTAACCACTCTGGCGTTGCAACTGAGGGTGCAGCCAAACCTGATAAGGTAGCTGGTAGCGTTAATGCTGATTCAACTTGGCAAAGTGACAACGTTTCGCATGGTTGCTGAGCCGTCGGCGCCATGGGCGCGGTCGTTAACGCCATTGTTGTGTCAACGGTCGCATAACGGAGTGAACACACCACACACATACACCCACGTCCCCTTAAATTATGTCACCAGTATAACAATGGTTACCACTTGGCACCAGTCAAATGTACATTGCGCTTGTGTTTAAACAGAATTTTCGTCATACTGTTGTCATATAGATATCACTTAAGGAGTCGTCATGGCAACCAAAAAGAAATCAACTGCGAAAAAATCAACCAGCAAAAAAGCCGCCAAAATGCCTGCCAAAATGGAATCTTTCAAAATATCTCGCAATGATCCGCCATTTTTCACTCTTCGTGTCACCAAACAGACTGTCTATTGGTCAATTTTGTTGATCTTTATATTGGTCACTCAACTGTGGATCCTGAATGCCCAGCTTGACGTTATCCAAACACTCGATAGCATCACTAACCCATAAGCATCTGCGACAATTAAAATAACCCCCATCATGGGGGTTATTTTATAGCGCATCAATGATTACATGCGAATTTCTGCATCGACACCAGCTGGCAAGCTGAGGTTTTGCAGACTATCAATCGTCTTTGGTGTTGCATTGGTGATGTCAATCAAACGCTTGTGTACGCGCATTTCAAATGCCTCACCGCCCTTTTTATACACGTGCGGGCTCTTTACGACCGTAAACGTGCTGCGTCGTGTTGGCAGTGGCACAGGACCAGCAATGCTCGCACCTGTGCGAATTGCTGTGTCGATAATTTGTTTTGCCGACTGGTCGATGACTTTGTGGTCATACGCCTTCAAACGGATGCGGATGCGTAGTCCCGCTTCTTTTGTCTCTGTCATGTTAATGACTCCTCTTGCTACCCGCGTAGCCCGGTACCGTAACCTCTGCTGTGGATCAGTGTCGTTCTGCCATTGCCGAGTTGTCGATACGATTAGTAATACACTACAGATGATAACACGCAGAGCCTGTATTGTAAATTGACAAAATGGCCATATGTCAGTATGATATCACGCAAGCCCACTACATAAAACAGAAGTAGCGCACCTATGCACACACTCGGACAAGAAGTATTCGCTGGCTGGATCGAGCGTTCAAACCTCGGTCGCAACTTGAGCATCCAAGCGGACAGCTCACTCAACCGCCACGGAAGCGCACGGATCCTGACCCCCAGGATCTACCATCTGACCAGCGAAGACGCTCAGCGCCAAGCAATCAGTGGCTACCTGAACAGATCAGGGTTTACGAACGTCACGTTCAAACGCTACATAGGCCCCCGGCGTTTTTTGCCTGGATACGCTCATGTGACGGTGACTTTGTTCTGACCTGCACCAAACGAAAGGAATGTCAGGTTGACTACAACAGCCACGATGCGAAAGCGGGACTCCCAAATTCGCGCCATGGTCGCAGAGACGTCCGAAAAGACCGTCAAAGCGGCCCTGGCACTCTCAACATCGAAGCCAATTGGTGAGATTTTCTCTGTCGAAGCAATCGTCAGCGAGGGTCTCAACCTCGGCGGATTGTTCATATCCGTGTACTCCCAGATCATCCTTGACGCTACGCCTGGTGAAGATGGCTGGACCGACATGCGACTTCATCCGTGAAGAAGCATGACCACCACTACCCGCTGCATATGCGAGTCGAACCAGCTGGTTCCTCGCAGGATCAGCGGGTTTCGCATGTCATAACAAAAATACCTCCGATTGCTCGGAGGTATTTTGATAATCAGAGAGTTTGATTATTTAGTGATCGCGGTAACAACACCAGCACCAACAGTTTTGCCACCTTCGCGGATTGCGAAGTTCAAACCTTGTTCCATTGCAATTGGAGCAAGCAGCTTAACCTTGAATGTCAATGTGTCGCCAGGGATAACCAATTCTTTGTCAGCAGGAAGTTCAACTTCACCGGTAACGTCAGTTGTACGGAAGTAAAACTGTGGTTTGTAACCCTTGCTAAATGGAGTGTGGCGTCCGCCTTCTTCCTTTTTAAGGATGTAGACTTCGGCTTCGAATTCAGTGTGAGGAGTGATCGAACCTGGCTTTGCCAAAACTTGGCCGCGTTCGATTTGTTCGCGCTCGATACCACGAAGCAATAGTCCGGCGTTGTCACCAGCTT
>CALMQN010000144.1 GCA_937872185.1 uncultured bacterium | reverse complement strand
CTGCGCGTCTTGCGTCGGCAAAGCTTTCGCCTGATCACCAAGAAAACTTTCTGCGTAGTGTCATGATTATAAAATCACAAATTGATAAGCGCGGTGCGGTGATTGCCAGTACCGATACGACAATGCTTAATTATTCGCGCGATGCATATGCATATGCCTGGCCACGTGACGGTGCATTTGTACTGTGGCCATTGATCCGCATGGGATATACCGACGAAGCATACCGCTTTTTCGAGTTTTGTAAGCGCGGTTTGCACCCTGGCGGGTATTTAATGCATAAATACCGTGCTGACGGCGCCCTGGGCAGCAGTTGGCACCCATATGTGCATGACGGTGTCATCGCCCCACCGATTCAAGAAGACGAAACCGCACTGGTGTTATTTGTGTTCGTACAGTATTACCAAATGCACCCTGATGCCAAACTGATTAAAGATTTTTATGCCGATATGGTAAAGCCGATGGCGAACTTCTTAATTGAATATATCGATGAAACGACAGGCTTGCCCAAACCAAGCTATGATTTATGGGAACAAATCTTTCAAACGACAACGTATACAGTGTCTGTCGTGCATGCAGCGCTACTCGCCGCTTCAGAACTTGCCGAGACGGCCGATGACCCAGACATGGCTGTCACGTGGCGCGCAGCTGCTGGCGACATTCAACAGGCCGCTCATAAGCATTTATATAACAGCGAACGTCAGGTGCTATATCGTGGTCTGAACGTGAAAGACGGCGAGATTATCAAAGACGCAACTGTCGATACGTCAAGCGTATTTGGCGCCTTCATGTTTGGCCTATTCGCATCAGATAGTCATGAAATTACGTCGTCAATTGCCACAGTAAAGGAACTATTTGGCGCGAACAATGGCGTGCTGGGATTACCGCGCTATGAAAACGACGATTATCGACGTGAAGATAGTTCGGTAACGGGTAACTGGTGGTTGATCACATCAATGTGGATGGCGCAGTATTATATCGAAGAAAATGACCAAGCAAAGGCATTTGAAATACTGGACTGGATTAAAGCACATAGCATGTCGACCGGCATGATGGCCGAGCAAATCAATCCGTTGACTGATCAAATGATTGCCCCTGCTCCACTGACATGGTCACACGCTGAATATGTATCGACATTGCTTGATACGATAACCGGGACAAAGTAATGGCTGAATCAACACTCCATTTACTGACACATCGCCTAAGGCATGTTATTGCCCGTAACAGCATCATCAATCACAAACGTGGACGCGCCATTATGAAGTTTGCCAACAAAGTCGGGTTTGTCTATTTTGGCAGCGTTGATCAGCATGATGATGATCACCACATTGTCCGTGGTTTGACTGTGTCGTCGACCCACCAGGACAGTCATTATAGCGTCGGGTCATTCGATGGGTATGATGTCAGCATTGTGGATCGTCTGGACACGATCGACAACACTTCAGGCGTGCATCAAACACACACCTGGTTAATCGTTGAGGTTGATCTGCATAACGCAGTCGATATACCCCATGTATTTATGGGAGCGCATTCTCACACTGATTCTGCGTACAGCAAGCTCTTCACAGCCTTTCCTGCGCTTCAGGCAGTGCCACTTGGCACATTTGGTCAATATCCTGATGAATTTACCAAACGCTATAGCATTTATACGTCGCCTACGCAGTTTATCGAAGTTGAGCGGTACTTTACGCCCGATCTTGCGCAAACGTTGGCCGTGCACTTTTGGCCACTGTCGCTTGAAATTCTTGAGGGATCTTTGTATGTATACGCTGATAATCAGGTCGTATCGTCGCATTTACTTGATACAATGCTTAAAAATGCACTATGGCTAGCCGCACAGCTTGATAGCGCAATCGTCACCGAATAAAAATAACCCCGCGAGATGCGGGGTTATATGCAGTATCGGTTTTATCCCTTACGAGGTTTGATTTCGTTACGACCAAGGCTTTTCTTTGTTTCGGTGTACACGGCGTGCACGCGAGCAACAGGATCGTACTTCTTTAGTGAGATCTTTTCAGTCGTGTTTTGCGTGTTTTTGGTCGTGTAGTAACTGCGGTGACCGCTTACTTCGCTGACAAGTCCAATTACTTTACGCTTTGAATTCTTCTTTGGCATAACGTTCCTTATAGTTTGTATCTGCTATCAGGGGTCAATTATAGCAAAGAAAGTGCTATCTTTCAAGGTGTCTAGCGAAAGTTATTGAATGCGACTGGAAAATCAAAATCTGCGGCACGAACCAATTGCATTGCAGCCTGTAAGTCGTCTTTGCTACTCCCTACAACGCGCACAGCATCGCCTTGGATCTGTGGTTTGATCTTGGGTAGTTCGTCTCGGAGTAGTTTGGTAATCTGTTTTGCCTTGTCTTGGTCAAGCCCAGCGATAAACGGCACTTCTTGAGTGGCCTTCATGTTGCTGGTAACGATTGTTTTGGACAAATCCAACACTTTGCTACTTAGCTCGCGCGACGATAGCTTTTTGCGAATGATATCAACAATGCTTTCGATCTGCCAATCGTTAGCACCGATGATCTTAAAGCCTGCTTTGTCACCCAGCCACTCAACTTCTGCGGGCGTGTTTTTAAAATCATACCGTCCGGTGATTTCTTTTTGTGTTTGCGCAAAGACGTTATTCATCTCCGCTTTGTCGTATTCGGATACAATATCAAAACTAAATGTTGCCATGTATTCATTATACATCTAACCAGGGAGAGATACTGGTGCGCAATTTGCTGTATAGTATAGATTATGACAAATAGTGAAACACCCCATGAAGATGAAGCCAGTGACGGCATGGTCGTTGAGCAAGGTTACAGGTTAGCCGACGATTCGTTAACTCGGGCAGCGGTTGACGAAATAATGAGGCTAGGTGGAATTAGTAAGATGCCTCCTGGAAGGCTTGGCGGTCGTTTAGCGTCGGTTGAAAAAACAATTGTCGTGCCAGACGAAGTATATTACGAGGATAAA
>CALMQN010000143.1 GCA_937872185.1 uncultured bacterium | reverse complement strand
AAGATGTTTACGATAGTCGTAAAGATCGAGTTATCACCGAACAGTTCTGATGGAGTGTCAGCACCTTGGCTACACGCAACACCGTTAGATAGTGTTGGTGGCGCGTTCGGGTCACAGGCTGCAGATGCAGGTACGGTTGCAGGCAGTACCGCAAGGCTGAGTGCCATTGCAGGAACGATCAGCAGTCCGGCAAGCACTTTTTTAATTGTTTTAATCATGTTTTAATTTCCTTTCTTAAGAAACTTCTATCTAATGTTATACCAGACCGGGGTCGGTTTGTTAATACTTAACTTACACGCAGGTTGTGCGGCCAGGGGCTGGCGTCTCGCAGGTCGTAGCGCTGCTTCCCGAATCAACACCAGATTTTGCCGGAGCAGCGGTTGGCGCAGTTGATCCCAGTGATCCGATTACCCAGTTAACAATTGCGAATGCCAAGAAGGCGACGACCAGGCCAATAACAGCGTACAAAATGGTATCCTTGGCCTTTTTGACCGCAGCGGCGTCACCACCCGATGTCGTATAGGTAATACCACCGATAATAATCATAATCACGGCAGCAGCCCCAATGATAAACAAGATGACGTTGATAATGGTCTGGATAATTGTTGGCAAATCATCAGTCGCCGTGTTGCCCGTACATTCGCTTCCCGTCCAGGTACCACCGGTACCAATACAGGCTTGTTCCTGCGGGTTAACGACAGCGAAGGCTGGCTGTATCAGTGGCAGTGATGCACCGGCGATGCCCAGCACCAACAGTGTCGAGATAAAAAGATTTTTAATAAATTTCATATGTTTGATTTCCTGCTTTAAATGTTTTAAAAACTACCTATAACAAAGTTTACTATGGCGTAGGCCAAAATGGCAACTACCAGGCCGATGACAGCGTACAAAATGCCGTTTTTGGCACCCGCAACCTTGGCCGCCTCGCCACCAGACGTCACGTACCGGATACCCGATATGATGATCATGATGGTCGATATGATACCGACGGCATAGATAAGTGTGTTAATGATCGAATCACGGAAGCCCTCCCAGCTGCTGCCATCGACGGTCATAACGACAAACTGTGTGATCGTATATGCCAAAATCACCGCTACCAAACCGATAACCGCGTATGTAATCGTATCCTTGGCCTGTTTTACACCGGCAGCATCGCCACCTGACAGAGCGTACCGGATACCGCCCACAATGATAAAGACGACCGCCAAGATGCCAATGATCATGTATACCCACGTCAGCACGCTCGCCAGCGTCGTTGCGTCGGCAGCAACCTTGGGTATATTAACGTCATTGAGTGTTCCGGCGGCAAAAAAATCTATCATCACTTCACTCCTTATGGTGTCACCGTTTTATTCGATGGGGTTTTAAGATCAGAACCACAGGTTAGCTTGGTTCCAGTCGACGTTGTGTCACTACCGTCCTTGCTAGCAGATTTAGGCGCAGCGGCTTCTTTCACCTCTAAGCAGTTGCCGTCAATACGCAGACCAAATATGCCAACGACCAGGTTTAATATTAATACCGATACAATCGATATCACCAAGCCCACAATCGCACGTGTGATCGTATCTTTTGCCTTTGTAATCCCGGCTGCATCGCCCTGGCTCGTAATGTACTTGAAACCTCCGATGATAATGAACGCGACCGCCACATACCCAACAATCTGTATAACAATCTCGACAATGTTCGTAACAATAACCCAAACACCGTTAATCTCATTCGTATCGTTACTCGGGAAAAGCTGACATTCGACCTTACCGGTTGTAGCGTCGGTTATATTCTGGTACACGCCACGATACCAGTTAGGGAAAGTAAGAATGCTTGACTGGTCAACGCAACCGACGTTATCTGCAGCCGAAACAGATGGGGCGGGTGCCAAAAACGCAACGCCCAACAGCATGCTGGCCGACATTAACAACCCAACGCCAATATTTTTGATTCTCTGTG
>CALMQN010000142.1 GCA_937872185.1 uncultured bacterium | reverse complement strand
GTGCTTGAGAATCTGCGTTATTATGCCGAAGAAGAAGCCGATGATCACGCATTTGCCCAAAAGATTATTAAAGCGACGGGCGCACGATATATGGTGCAGGACGGGTTTGGTATGGTGCACCGAGCACATGCCAGTATGCACGCTATCACCCTATGCGTCCCCTCGGTCGCCGGATTGTTGCTTGAGCGTGAGGTAAAAACGATCACCGGCGCGATGGATGATCCTCGGCGGCCACTAGTTGCGATAATGGGCGGGGCAAAAGTAAGTGACAAGATCGCACTGGTTGAACGTTTTGTTGCGGTTGCTGACAAAATTATTATTGGTGGCGCCATGGCCAATACGTTTTTGGCGTATAAGGGCATATCGATGGGCGCCAGTCAAATCGAGGCCGATCAGACGGCTGAACTTGACCGTATTTATGAGGCTGCTCGGGATAAGGTTGGCGATAGTGTCGATGACTTTATTGTGCTGCCTGTTGATGTTGCCGTTGCCAGTGAGATTAGCAATGATGCGCCGCGCCGAGTGGTCAGCGTGAATGATATTCAAGAGGGTGACATCGCACTTGATGTCGGCGACGCTTCAATCGAACGCATTGTCAGCGAGGTTACATCGGCGCAGACCGTGATTTGGAATGGCACGCTGGGATATGCCGAAGCGCCAAACTTTGCGCATGGATCAGCTCGGTTAGCCCTGGCGCTTGCCAGTCAGCCTGATACGACATCAATTATTGGTGGTGGTGATACGGCTGATTTTGTACTGAAGTGGGACGGCAAGGGCGGCAGTAGCTTTACGCACGTTTCGACCGGTGGTGGCGCAAGTCTGGAATTGATGGCAGGCGACAAGTTACCTGGTGTGGAAAGTTTGCTAGACGCTCCGGCGCTATTAGAGTACACTAACAGTAATAACCATAAGTAATTTGGAACAATGGCACGAGATAAAACACTGATCATTGGTAACTGGAAAATGAACCTAGATATGGGCGAGGCTAGTTTGTATGTGCATCAGTTGGCTAGATTAGTCAAAACACACCGTGATGTCGACGTCGTACTGGCGCCATCGGCGTTATTTTTGCAGTCACTGAGTCTGCAGGTGAATCGCCGACAGTTTAAATTAGCAGCCCAAAACTTTTATTGGCGCGACATGGGCCCTTATACAGGTGAAGTATCAGCTACGCAACTGCGTGGCATTGTGGAATACGGGTTGGTCGGTCATTCAGAGCGTCGACATGTCTTTCACGAATCTGACAAAGATACGCGCGCAAAGGTGCAGGCGGCGATTCGTAACCGTATTCGACCGGTACTATGTATCGGTGAGACGGCAGCAGAAAAAGCGGCAGACGAAACGCTTGACGTGCTGCACGACCAATTAATCGGCGGCCTCGCCAATGTGACCAGCGAAGATTTACAGCACATTGTGATTGCGTACGAACCCGTCTGGGCAATTGGTACTGGCCAAAACGCCATGCCTGGTGATGTGACGAAGGCGGCGCGCGCAATTCGTAGCCAAATTAAACATTTGTATGGGCCAAAGGCGTCCGAGGAGATTCAGATATTGTATGGTGGTAGCGTCAAAGCGGAGAGTGCTGCTGACTATCTGGAACTGCCCGACATTGACGGATTACTTGTCGGCGGCGCTAGTTTAGATGCACATGCATTTAATGATATTATTAAAAAAGCACATAAAGGCCCGGTGGGCAAAGCATAGTGGGGGTGGCATATGACTGATATTGATTTTGATGAACTAGACAAGGCGGTGAACTCACTGGTTAACCCTAGTGGTACTGGTTCGACGTCTTCGCCTGCACCGAGCGCTGATCCAACGCCCGCCCCTGTTGCCCCTGCAACATCCACTGATGCTCCTGACGCACCTGTGCCATCGTCGGTCGGTATGACGACACAGCCACTGGCTGCTCGCCGCAGCGCAGGCCGCTTTATGGACGTGGTA
>CALMQN010000141.1 GCA_937872185.1 uncultured bacterium | reverse complement strand
ACACGGTTGTCAGGGTTCATAGTTGTATCCCACAGCTGTTCGGCATCCATTTCACCCAGACCCTTGTAACGCTGTACGGGTGCAGTCAGACCAGCTTGCTTGTTGCGATCAGCTGTTTCATCAACCTGCGTTCCCTTTGCCTTACGATCAGCAATCAGTTGATCCATGATCTCGTCGCGCTCTTCGTCGCTGTATGCATAGTATTTTTTAGTACCGATACGCATCAAAAATAGTGGCGGCTTGGCAAGATAGACGTATCCGCCGTCAACGACTTCTTTCATGTATCTAAACAAGAATGTCAGCAGCAATGTCGAAATGTGACTACCGTCGACGTCGGCGTCGGTCATGATCACAATGCGGTGATAACGCAGGCCAGATATATCAAACTGGTCACTAATACCAACACCCAGTGCCTTAATAAGGTTCACAATTTCAGTGTTGCCCAGCATACGGTCCAAACGAGCACGTTCGACGTTCAACACCTTACCGCGCAGTGGCAAAATTGCCTGGGTACGGCTATCGCGACCCGATTTGGCCGATCCACCAGCTGATTCACCCTCTACGATGTAGATCTCGGATTCGCTCGGATCCTTGCTTGAACAGTCTGCCAGCTTACCTGGCAGGCTCATGCCATCAAGTGCACCCTTACGGATGACGTTATCGCGGGCAGCACGGGCAGCTTTTCGTGCACGTGCAGCCAACAATGCCTTACCGACGATCTTCTTAGCAACCGCAGGGTTTTCATCAAGATAGTACGAGAAGTACTCGTTCATTACTTGTTCGACGTAGCGACGGACTTCTGGGTTACCCAGCTTGTTCTTGGTTTGGCCTTCAAACTGAGGATCGGGCAGCTTTACCAAGATAATAGCGGTCAATCCTTCACGAATATCATCACCACTCAGGTTTTCTTCTTTTTCCTTCAGTAGGCCGCTCTTGCGAGCGTAATCATTAATAACACGCGTCAATGCCGACTTAAACCCGATCAAGTGCGTTCCACCATCAGGTGTCAAGACGTTATTGGCGAATGGCTTCACCATTTCGACAAAGGTTTCGTTGTACTGAACGGCCACTTCAACCATAGAATCTTCAACTTGGCGTTCGACATAGAAAATATCGTCACTGACGACGTCTTTACCGACGTTCAAGTGCTTCACGTAGCTTTGGATACCACCTTCAAAGTAAAACGCCTCGCGCTCACCAGTACGCTCATCGCGAACGGCAACATAAATACCCTTTGTCAGATACGCTTGATGACGCAGATAATTAACGACCCACTTATAGTCAAACTCGACGGTTTCTTTGAAAATCGTTGGGTCTGGATAAAAGGTGACGGTTGTCCCTGTTAATCGATCGGTTTTACCAAGCTTCTTCAGTGGCATAGTCGTCACGCCGCGTTCAAACTCAATACGATACAGTTGGCCCAAGCGGACAACTTCAACGATCATCTTGGTCGACAAGGCGTTAACAACGCTCGATCCAACACCGTGAAGACCCGACGATACCTTATATCCGCCGTTACCGAACTTACCGCCGGCGTGAAGCACCGTATAAACTGTCTCGACCGTACTAAGGCCTGTTTTAGCGTTATTATCAACCGGCACACCACGACCATCATCAGTGACGGTGACACCGCCATCTTCTTGAATAACGACATCGATACGCGTCGCAAAGCCTGCGATAGCTTCGTCAATTGAGTTATCGGCGATTTCTTTAATTAAGTGGTGAACACCGTCGTAACCGGTGCTCCCAATATACATACCTGGCCGTTTTCGAACGGGCTCAAGGCCTTCAAGTACCTGGATCTGCGACCCGTCATAAGAAGTATCTATTTTTTGTTTAACCACTAACGTTACTCCCTCACTTGTTCAGACTAAACTGTATATTAACAATACTATCATTATACCGAAAAAATTGTGTTCACGCTAGGGTATTGCGCTGAACATATTTCTTATGCTAAAGTAACGAATAAGAGGTAATTTAACAAAAAATAAAAATTATGTTTAGGAAAATCGTTTCGAACCTGTCTTTTAGCCCTGCATTAGTCGGGCAACTTGGTTTTTACGCAAAAAGATTGCGTAAGGAAGAGACGACGCGCCGCGTTGGCCTTATCTTTGTCGCTCTTGCGCTCGTCGTACAAGGTCTGGTCGTTTTCCAACCA
Source organism: uncultured bacterium (assembly GCA_937872185.1). GTDB lineage: Bacteria > Patescibacteriota > Saccharimonadia > Saccharimonadales > Saccharimonadaceae > UBA1547. The sequence continues at coordinate 3,404 of CALMQN010000141.1, read as the reverse complement.
TCAGAATCAGCAAACGCATCAAACCCTAGTGACTTTGTCCCTGGCGGACTCGGACTTGGCGCTGATAAATCGCTTAATTACTTTATTGCACCGTACGATGCCAATTCTGGTAACTTAAAAGACATCATGAATTATATGGGTATTACTCGCGCCGAGATTACCAGCGCGCAGTTCAGCTCATTCGTCACCGGTGACAAACTTAGCTGGGGCCGTGCCGAGAAATCTGGATCAACACCAGTGACTATTACTAATAGCGCCGGCGCTGCGGTGACGACTGTATACGCACGTCCAATCGGTATCGCCAACGGATACAATGAAGACATCTATGGCTGGATCGGCCACTCTTCAAAAGTCGGCTGGTTCGCCATCATGCAAGCCTGCGGCAACCTTGTTACCGACATCATCCCGCCACCGCCACCACCTCCACCAAAGAAGTGTGTGTATAACAACGCCATCCTAGCAACAGACAAGGAATGTCTGCCGTGTCCTGGTAACGAAAACTTATGGATCAAGGACAAGCTATGTGTTGCCAACATCACCCAGTCAAAAACGGCCATCAATACCTCACAAGGATCAGTTGATGCCTCAACGGTTACCGCGAAAGAAAGCGATACAATTACCTTCACGATAACAGTGAAAAATATTGGCCTTAATACCAAGACCGTTCAATTATCGGACAACCTCGCGGACGTACTTGAATACGCAACGCTCACCGACAAAGGCGGCGGAACGCTTGACCCCGCCACCAAGATCTTGTCTTGGCCAGACGTCAGCCTGAAGCCAACCGAGGCCCAAGTTCGTACCTTCGCGGTCAAAGTGCTCGATAACATCCCAGCAACTGCCAAGGGCGCCAGCGAACCAACATCATACGACTGTGTCATGGCCAATGTCTTTGGTAACACCGTATCAATCAAGATCCCTTGTGCGCCACCAAAAGTCATTGAAAACGTCGTCACGCAACTGCCAACAACGGGACCAACTGAAAACATGATCTTTGCCGGCGTCATCCTGGCCGTCGCAACATACTTCTATGCTCGTACTCGTCAGGTTAAAAAAGAAGTTCGCTTGATCCGTCGCAATCTTAATACAGGAACGATTTAGACCTGGTCTATATCATTAAAGGTGGGAAATAATGAGTAACAATCCAGAAGAACTACGCGCCGGGCCAGAATCAAGCGCCGAACTTGAAAAATCATCGGCTGAACGTATTGCCGAACTTGACGGCAAATCACCCGAAAAAGAAATGAGTCCGCGCGATGCCGAAGCGCTTGAAGAACGTGCCCGCGAAAAAGCACTCGAATCAGCCATCAGTGTTGAGGCTGGTAGTGCAGAGAAGAAAAAGGGCGGCAATCAATCATCCCCTGCTCATAGGCGTGGTGGCATCAGCAAAGCCGAAAAGAACGCAAGTTACAAACGACGCATGAAAGAAGTGCAGAGTGAACTGACGCCCGGTAGTCGGGCATTTAGCAAGGTTATCCATAACAAAGTTGTCGAAAAGACCAGCGAAACCGTTGGTGCAACAGTCGCGCGTCCTAACGCTATCTTGGCAGGTGCAATCAGCGCGTTCTTTCTGACACTCGCCGTCTACGTCATTGCTAAAACACTCGGCTATAAGCTATCTGGTTTTGAAACCATCGCTGCCTTCATCATTGGATGGGTTATCGGCATTGTTTACGATTACCTTCGTGTCATTATTACTGGCAAAAAATAAATCTGTTTACCGCGTTAACTAACGAAGCTTGACCGACATCTCATCGGATGTATTGTCACCTGCATCCTGAATGTGAAATTTGTCTTGGTCAGCAGCCTGGGCGGTGATATGTGCTGGGTCAACCAGCGCACTACTTGGAGCGCTGACAGGCTCAGCAGGAGCAAGCGATGCAATAATGGGTTCTTGTGTAGGTTGAGTAGGCGCAGGCACTGCAGCGCTCGTCTGTGGTGCCACGGGGCCACCGATTTGCTGACGCTTAGCCAACCACTCGTCAAGGAATGACGATCCGCCCGTTGAGCCCACTGGGGCACCAGTCGTTGGGCGAGGACCAGCAGCCGCCAAACGTTCCTGCTGCGCTTTCTTCATGGCCTCTAGTTTCTCTTTCTTAGCAGCATCACCAGCGCCAAGGCGGGCGAATATCTCAGTTTCAACCACAGCACGTGGACGTCCGTATTTGGCCGACGACAGCTTCTTAAGCGCATCGGCCAACTGTGGATTCGACTGCCCCATTGGCGGGATCAACGACATACTAAAGGCTGCTGATGGAACACCGTTAATCATGACGGATGCAACCGATTGAAAATTAGGTAGCTTGGTCAGATCTTCGGCGTCAAAGGTTGGCATAAACTTCTTTTGCAAGATCTCGGCATCAGTAATACCAATCCTACCACTAATAACGGTACCAATGTTACCGATAATTGCTTCGCGAATCTTATCAGTTAACTGTGTCAAAAATTGGTTAGCAAGCACCAGGTTCAAACGATACTTCCTGGCCTCTGACAAAATCGATTCGAAACTGTCGGTAGCGAAGTTCTGGAACTCATCAACATAGAGTGCAAAATCTTGGCGCTCTGCTTCGGGTATATCAGCCCGACCCATAGCTGCAGCCTGAAACTTCATCACGAACATCATACCAAGCAACTGCGAGTTAATCTCGCCGGTACGACCGCGTGCCAGGTTAACCAGCAAAATCTTCTTGTTATCCATAATATCGCGCAGGTTAAACCCACTCTTTGTCTGCCCAATAATGTTACGCATCATGTCGTTGGTCAAAAATGCACCAAACTTACTCGCAAACCAACCAAGCATCTCGGACTTATTGGCATCCGTCGTTTGCGCCATTTCCTTATTCCAAAAATCTAGCACCGTGCGATTGGTCAGGTGCTTAATCTTTTCGTCCGCAAAGGCTTGGTCAACGAATACCTGCTGCACGTCCAAAAAGCTTGATCCGGCCGGGTCGCTCATCACCGTCAGCGCCGCATTGCGAAACCACGATTCGAAACGTGGACCAATAATACCCGTGTGACCAGGGTCATACAGACGGTATAACATAGCAATCGTCTCCTGAATCAAAAAGTCCCGTTGATCGTCATCTTCAAATTCGAACAAGTTGAGCCCGATCGGATTGTCCATGTCGCCAGGACTAAAGTAGATTACATCCTCAACGCGCTCTTTTGGTACCATACCAAGTAATCTCTCAGCTGAATCACCGTGTGGATCGATAAAGGCGAACCCTTTGCCGTCCATCATGTCTTGAAAGGCCAAATTCTCAAGCAGTCCAGACTTACCGGTGCCGGTCTGACCAACCATATAGGTATGACGACGACGGTCGTTTGTACTAAGGCGGATCTGCTTTTTGGTACCACGGAACTCGTTATATCCCAGCAAGAAGCCTTCTTCCATGACCTGCGTC
>CALMQN010000140.1 GCA_937872185.1 uncultured bacterium | reverse complement strand
ACTAGTAGAACGTTCTAAAAAAATGTCGCGGCAAAACACTCGTCGACTGGGCGTATTGGCGGTGGTCGTTGCTGTTTCTTCTGTTCTGCCGGCTGATATCGCCATGGGTAAGGCCGAGCTGGAAGATTCGCGCCCGATCATCCACTTTATCGAAGAAGCCCAGGACAAAGTCGATAATGACAAAATGACCGTCTTTATCGGTGGTTTTGCTGACAAGGATGGATCGTGGAATGCGCGCAACATGAGCGAGGCCATCCAGACGCTCAGTCCAGGGACCCTGGCGGCACTTGAATACGCTGATGATATCGGGCTAAAAACAATCGCACATGAAATTGCGATCGAGGCCGAACGCCGACACGTCACCTACGTTTCGCTGTATGGATATAGCCTGGGCGGCATGGCGTCGCTAAAAATCGCTAACATTTTACGCGATACATACGGCATCAAGGTCGTTACGATTTTCCTTGATCAAATGCCTGCAAGCGAAACCATGATTCTGCCAGCCCAACTGGATAAGGCCAGAGCATTTATGGCGGTGATCGCAGTCGCCAATGACTGGGGACTGGACGTTCAATACAGTCGTATTATTCGGGCCGGTGGCGAAAAGCTGATCGGTGGCGATCTCTCGCATCTTAATAACGTCCCAACCTCATTCATGTACAGCCAGCTCACTATGGCCGCGTCGGCCAATACAAAAAAGGCCATTGGTGCACTTGGTGAGAATGACGATCTGGTCCGACCATTCATCGAATATGTTACTTCAGAACATCCCGGCGACAACACATATATCAACCTGGTTGATTCGTCCGACACCCTCCGCGAATCTGCCGAGGCTGCGGGTATTCCGTACGATGAAATCGTTGTCAGCAACCTAATACATACACGTCCCGACTTTACTTTGCCTGAATACCAGGCGGCATTCGATCAGGCAGCGCCGCTTCTAGCATTGAAACGCGAACAGATGAACGACGAATTTTTATTCGCATCGGGTGCGACCATCCACACCTATATCAAACACTTTTAATTATTCCGTACGTAGCGCTTCAATTGGGTCTAGTTTGGCCGCACGACGGGCAGGCAGGTATCCGGCGATCATCGCAATAATCATCAATACGACAATCAGTCCGACGATAGGAATTGGCTGGAATATCAACAGATAGTTACCATCGCCAAGCGTCAGCGCTTCAGTAATAACGGGGTTGAGCGCCAGGCCTGCGCCAACAGCAAGGACTGATCCAATCACACCACCCAAGAACCCAATCCAAGCTGCCTCAAACTGGAATAAACGACTGACGTGACGCCCTCGCATACCCAGCGCTTTCATCAGCCCAATCTCGCGCGTGCGCTCCAGAACAGATATATACTGCGTGTTAATGATACCAAACACGCTCGTAATCAGCGCCAAGATACCAAACCCGATCACGATACCTTGTAGCGTATTTACGATCGTAAACAACAGACCCTGCAGATCCTTAGCGGTCTGGACGCCATATCCCTTTTCAACCAGCTGATCTTTAACTGTCGCTGGGTCAACGCCCTCTTTTACACTTGCTGTGGCAATAAAGTATTTCCTAAAACTACTCGAGCCTTCGGTGCTAAATTCTGACATGGTTCGCGCTGAAACATCACTTACTTGCACGTTTGATGTCGCTGTTAACGCGGTTGCAGATCGGCCAACCACAGCAACAATCGTAAATTCAAAATCCTTTTTCTGTACGACGCTCAGTGCCGCCAAGGCTTCTGGTCCAGCGGCAAGTGCCTGCTGTACTTGTTCTTGACTGACATTAGGATTACGTTCAATGTGGATACTGACTGTTTTACCAATCGCCTGACCTGCGTCGCGAAAACCAAGTAAATTAACGTATACTTCCGGTAACGCAATCTGTTCGTCAGTAATCGATGTACGGAGTGCTGGCAGTGCGCCCGCAATCACCGTCTGCGTCACGCCCGTATCATACGGTGCAGCTTCAACGGTGTATTTTTTATCAGTCAGATCAGGCCGGGTGATGTATTCGGCATTGATCGTATACGACGGTGTAACCGATACGATATCATCGCGAGCAGCAATCGTATCGATGTCTTCCTGGTTCAGTAGGGCGATCGGGGCTCCTGTTGGACGCGCAAACAAGTCCGTACTTGGATTGTACGGCTGAGGCCCAGATTGGCCTCCTTCAAAAAACGCCTTGTTTTTAGCGATCGCCAGGACCTGTGGGTCAATGTTGCTCGTCAGCAAGGTATCGGCGTATTGGCGTGCGCCCTCACCAGCTGCAATGGCAATGGTCAGCGTAAATGCGCCAACACCGATCGACAAACTGGTCAAAATAGTACGGACCTTTGCGCTTTTCAGGCTACGACCTGCGCGGCGGATGATATCAATCGTTTTCATTATTTCTTTCCCCCAACCATCTTTTCAATCTTGCCGTCTTTGATATATACCCTGATATCACATTTGGCCGCCAACTCTTCGTCGTGCGTCACAATCACCAGCGTGCTGCCGCCCTGTTTGTTCAGCCCAAACAGCAATTTTTCGATGGTTGCACCGGTTGTCGTATCAAGGTTTCCTGTTGGCTCGTCTGCGATGATAATCTCAGGACGGTTGATAAT
>CALMQN010000139.1 GCA_937872185.1 uncultured bacterium | reverse complement strand
CCGCATTCGCAAAATAACGCCTGCAGGTGTGGTGACAACAGTCGCCGGTAGTACGTCTGGTTATGTTGACGCAACGGGTACAGCAGCAAGGTTTAATTTACCTTCAGACGTAGCCGTGGATTCGTCAGGTAACCTATACGTTGCAGATACTGGTAATAACCGCATTCGCAAAATAACGCCTGCAGGTGTGGTGACAACAGTCGCCGGTAGTACGAGTGGTTATTTGGATGGGCTGGCATCAGTTGCACTGTTTAATCAGCCGAAGGGCATAGGTGTAGACTCATCGGGCGCTCTTTTTGTGGTCGATACAAGTAATAACCGCATACGTAAGGTCCAGTAGTTTGAATGATAATCTTACAGATTTGTTCAAGAGATGCCCTGTTGCTATACTAGATCAGTTATGCAGCGTTACAATCCATCTGAAATCGAGCCGAAGTGGCAACAGGTATGGGAAGACCAGAACATCAACCATGTTGAGATTGATAACGATAAGCAAAAAATCTATGTTGCGGGGATGTTTCCGTATCCAAGTGGCGCTGGTCTGCACGTGGGGCATGCGCGAAATTATCTGATTGTTGATGCCATCGCGCGCTTTCACCGTCAGCTTGGGTTTAACGTTATGAACCCAATGGGTTGGGATACATTTGGATTGCCTGCCGAAAATTATGCAATCAAAACCGGCGCACAGCCAGCAGTTGTGACTTTAGAAAACATTGCTAGTTTTAAAAACCAGCTGCAGCGCCTGGGCGTCAGTTATGACTGGGATCGTGAAATTAATACCAGTGACCCAGAATATTATCGCTGGACCCAATGGATATTTACAAAGTTATTTGAACGCGGCCTGGCGTATCAAAAAGAATCACTGCAGTGGTGGTGCCCGGTTGATAAAACCGTGCTTGCTAACGAGCAAGTAGAAGGTGGGCATTGTTGGCGCTGCGGCAGTGTCGTCGAAAAGAAATCGATGAAGCAATGGTTTTTCAAAATTACTGACTATGCCGAACCTCTGCTTGACGAGATAGAAGATCTGGATTGGCCACAGAAAATTAAAACTGCGCAAACCAATTGGATCGGCAAATCACAAGGTGCCGAGATCGAGTTTAAAATTGAAGACAGCGAAGACGTAGTAACGGTCTTTTCTACCAGGCTTGACACGTTGTTTGGGGCAACGTTTGTGGTACTGGCACCCGAACATCCACTAGCGAAAAATCTTGCGACCACCGAACATAAAGAACCGGTTGAAACATACATTAACGAGGCAATCAAGAAATCAGAAATCGAACGCATGAATGACAGCCGTGAGAAAACGGGTGTGTTTACGGGCAGTTACGCGATTAATCCAGTTAACGGCGAAAAAGTGCCCATTTGGATTGCGGATTATGTGTTGATTGGGTATGGTACCGGTGCAGTCATGGCTGTACCCGCGCACGACGAACGTGATTTTGCATTTGCCGAGAAGTTTCGGTTGCCGATTGTTGCGGTCGTAGCACCTGATTTTGGTGAACGGTTGCCTGACGCCAAAGACGTGACCGGACCAGTGGTTGTTGGGTATGATCCACGCACCAAGGAATTTATGAGTTTGATTAACAACAACGTCGATGCCAGTCAGGCTAGGTGGCTGGTTGGTGGTGGTCTGGAAGAAGGTGAAACGTACGAGCAAGCCGCCCGACGTGAATTAAAAGAAGAGGCCGGATTTGATGATGTTGAGGCATTGTTGCAGCTGGGCGATCCAACCTATTCGTATTATTACAACGACAACAAAAAAAGTAACCGCCGGTCATTTAGTTACATGTATTTGGCGATTGTTGATCGTAATAATCAGGGTTTGCAGGATCAGGAGTCACACGAAAGTTATCAGGTTGTTTGGTCAAGCCTGGACGAGATTTTAAAAGATTGGGAAGGCGATACGAGCGGTGTCGAGCACTGGATCGAAACATTATCGCGAATTCCTGGTGTGTTGGCAGAATATGAAGCTGGCAGGCCGTATGTATCACCTGTGTCACACGGTGAGGGTGTGCTGTTCAACAGTGGTGCATTTGACGGCATGAGTACCAGCGACGCCCGCGAAGAAATCGTAGCGTGGCTGGAACAGCAAAAATTGGGCCGAACCAAAACCACATATAAAATGCGCGACTGGCTGATTAGCCGCCAGCGTTATTGGGGTGCGCCAATCCCCATCATCCACTGCGATACACATGGTGCCGTAGCGGTACCCGAGGATCAATTGCCAGTGCTGCTGCCAGAAGTACAAGATTTTGCACCTAAAGGTGATGGCAAATCAGCGCTTGCTAGCATGTCCGAATGGGTCAACACGACGTGTCCGACCTGTGGTGGTCCAGCTCAGCGCGAAACTGATACGATGGACGGATATGCCTGTAGCAGCTGGTATTTACTGCGATACGCCGACCCCAACAACGCTGAACGTGCCTGGGACCCAGCAACTGTTAATTATTGGAACCCGGTTGATTTTTATGTCGGCGGCGACCATGCGGTGGCGCACTTGTTGTATGTTCGTTTTTGGACACACGTTTTTAACGACATGGGATTAGTTGATTTTAAAGAACCGGTGAAAAAGTTAGTATACAACGGCCTTATCCAGGCCACCGATGGCCGCAAAATGAGTAAGAGTTTTGGTAACACGGTTGATCCACTTGATTTAATCAAGCAGGGATATGGCATCGATGCACTGCGTGTTTACGAATACTTTATTGGTCCATACGATCTGGACGCTAACTGGGAGCCACGAGGCATTGTGGGCACCTATCGGTTCCTAAACCGTGTGTGGACGTTGGTGCAAGAATACAAGACATCAGAGCACAATTTTAGCGGCAATGACGACGCGGTGAGTGTGCTGCGCCATAAGGTGACCCGAAAAGTAACGAGTGATCTTCACCGGCTGAGTTTTAACACAGCTGTTTCGGCGTTAATGGAATATGTTAATGAACTGTACAAACTGAAGTTAGATGGATTTTCTGATGGTGCATGGCAAGACGCGTTGGAAACATTGGCACGTCTGCTGGGGCCATTTGCGCCACATATCGCAGAGGAGTTGCACGTTATTTTGGGCGGAACGGGATTGATCCAGCGCACCGATTGGCCATCATGGGACGACAAAGCGATTGTAGAAGAGATGGTGACGGTTATCGTGCAGGTCAATGGAAAGCTTCGCGCCAAGTTAGACGTGTCGAAAGACATTAGCGAAGAGGATGCAACAGCATTAGCGCTGAATGATCCTAACGTGCAGGTATTTGTGGGCAACAAAAAACCGGCCAAGATCATATATGTTCCTGGCCGGTTGGTAAGTATCGTCGTTTAGGGCCTAGTGTGTGTTGGGCGCCGGCAGTTCGGTTACGGTAGGTGCGGGAGTCTCAATCGTGACGCTGCCTTGCTGTACGCCATTTTCGAAATCAATGCGCTTTTGATTTTCCTGAGCCTCTTCATTCCACTGAGCATTCTTGTCTTGCTGGGAAGTAGCCTGGTTTTCAGCACCAGCGGCCAACCCGACGCCTACAACACCTAAAGATGCCGCAATAACGCCAGCTACGATTGCAGTTTCGGTTTTTGATGATTTTGGTTTGTCTG
>CALMQN010000138.1 GCA_937872185.1 uncultured bacterium | reverse complement strand
GAGCGATTCGTGAGGTCACTGCGGCCTTGTACGCAGATGCACCTGAGGGAACATCACTGCCGCCACTGATTGACGGCGCATCGATACCAGCTGATCGCCAAGAAGAGTTTTCTACTGCTGTCGCTGAACTTGCGACGAAGCACCACATCAGCCTACCACTGCGGATCCGTGTGCTAGACGGCACGGTCTTTATCAGGCCATCGTTGCAACTGGATAAGGTTGCAGATAAGCAGAAAGTATTTAAATTAGTCAGCGAGTACGCACAATTAGTTGATAAGTGCGGCGGTAACTTTATTAGTGATGGCGGCGAAGGCCGATTGAAGGCAAATGCGGCATATGATCTGCTGGATGCGGATTTGCAAACGCTATACGAACAAGTTCGCTTGGCATTCGACCCTTACGGTACGCTGAACCCCGGCGTTAAACAACCAAATGAATTAAAAGATTTGGTCGCAGCGCTGCGACATTCGTATGACCTGTCTGATTTTGCACAGTATTCACCGCACGCCTAAGAGGTGATATAATTATCCACGGTATTTAAGCGCGAGTGGCGGTACGATTAATCGTAGACGCGCTAGCGAGTTAACAATATGTATGCGCGAGTGGCGGAATGGTAGACGCGCTAGCTTCAGGTGCTAGTGTCCCTCGGGACGTGGAGGTTCAAGTCCTCTCTCGCGTACCAAAATAAAAATCGGTCAATCTGACCGATTTTTGTTTTGTTACTAGATTTGAACCGGAACTCCGGACGTGGAGGTGAGACCCGCAAGTCTGCGGGTCGCAAGGAAATCTTCCAATGAAAACTGTGTTTTCAATTGCGAAGTTTCGGGGTGAGAAAGTTCAGTGAACTTTCGCAAGGCCGTAAGCGCGACGGCGCTGAGGCGGGGTCGACCAATTTGTCCCCGGACAAATATGGGTGACGCGGAACGTGACCAAGCCCCCTCTATGCTTCGATTTTTTTACTTAGCAAATCAGTCGATTTTGCTTTGGTAATAACGAAAAGGTAAATCAGTTCCAAAATACCAGCCGTGTTGACGATCATAAAGATCACAAACCATACACGGTGGCTTTTACGTGCAGCGCGCCACAAAGCCATGGCTTTCCAAAACAGCGTCCAAACACCTAAGATTAATACGATAGGGACTGACCAGATGGGTAATTGTAATGATTCCATATGTTTACTATATCACTTTTTGTGCCGTGTCTAATCAAGGTTGGTAGAGGCATTTGGCCGTATGGTACACTTTATTGAATGACCGAAACGACTGAAAAAAGTATTGAATATCTTGCTGCTGATAACAAAAAACAGAAATTATTGTGGCGATTAGGAATTGGTGGCGTGTTGGGCGCCTTGTCGTTTGCCGCTTATCAGGCGCAGCACACCGGCATGACTATCGATTTGCCCCAACCAGCACGGGGTATCGCAGAAAGCATGTCTCACCCGGCCGTTGGATACCTAGGAGCACTTTTAACTGTATCAATCGCTGATCGTTTGCCGAAACGTCCCCCCAAGATAGCATCGGCAATAGCGGGGGGGACAGTCGCAAACTTTTCCGTCGAAGCCGCTCAAAGTGAGGTGTTTAAGTTGATGCAGAACAGCAACGATACGATCGTTGGATTTTTGGGTGAGGGACAACGAATTGAAACAGTCAAGGATTATGTGTTTGCGCTTGGTGGCGTGGGAATATATATGTTGAGCGAAAGACTGTTACACAAAAAGCCTACGACCGAGGAACGATAAGGTCGGGTCCGGTCGCTTTAACTGAGTTAACCATGTCCGATACCCTCATGACGGTTAACTGGTCGTGTTCAAGCGGACGCATGATTTTATACAGGCTGTTGATGTCACCGATAGTAGGGTCAAGCCAATCTGCTTCATCGTCAGGCGCAACCACCACAGGTAAGCGACTTGGTACCATAATCGAATCAGTACCGCTGTCCGTGGTAATGA
>CALMQN010000137.1 GCA_937872185.1 uncultured bacterium | reverse complement strand
AATACGGCATCGACGTTGAACAATTTTTGGATCTGAAATCGCTTAAGGGCGATTCGTCCGATAATCTCCCTGGCGTGCCGGGCATCGGCGAAAAAGGTGCGATTCAGCTTCTGCAAGAATTTAAAACACTCGATAATATTTATGCACACATCGATGACATCAAACCGACCTTGGCGAAAAAGCTGGTTGCCGGTAAAGACCTGGCATATATCAGTAAAGAGGTAGGACGCATTTGGGTTGATGCTCCGGTCAAGCTTGACTGGGACGTCGCCGACATTAACGATATTGATCTGCCAAGAATCGAAGCTATTTTAAAGCGGCTAGAATTTAACTCACTAATCAAGCGACTGCCGCGACACATGCAGCTGCACCCGACAGGCGAGGTGCCCGTGGTTGTTTCAGGCCTTGCGGCACTTAATGTGGTGCCGTGGCCTGATACGCTTAGTATTGATGGCCCCGTTGTGCTGCACGTCGACGACGATACGGTCTGGTTGTCGCAGAACAATACGACCGTCACTAGCAGCAAGATTGCCGATTTAGATCGTAGTGTTTGGCGCGTGTTTGAACTGGCGACCGTGATTAGTTATGACAGTAAGATGCTGTACCATCAGCTTGCAGCACACGATGTGTTTGTGCGTTTTGGCGAACTACACGACGTGCATCAAGCAGCGTTTTTGATTAATCCGTTGTCTCGCGATAGGTCACTGAGTGGTTTGGTCGGTAGCGATATTGGTGATGACCCAGCTGTCATCGTTGGGGCATTGTGGCAGGTATACGACCAACAGCTAGTGGCATTTGAGGACGAGCCAAAATTTGCTCGTATCGCCCGTGAATTTGATTTTCCATTGACCTATATTCTGTTTTTGATGGAACATCGCGGTATCAAAATTGACCCAACACTCCTTGCCACCATGAGCAAACAGCTGGGTGATGAACACAAAACATTGGAACAAGAAATGTATACACTAGCTGGATACGAATTCAATATTGCTAGCCCTGCGCAGTTATCTGAAGTGTTATTTACAAAACTGCAACTGCCGACTGCGGGTATCAAAAAGGGCAAGACAGGATATAGTACGGGCCAAAAAGAACTCGATAAACTTCGCGGACAGCATCCTATTATCGAACTGATTGAACGGACGCGCGAACT
>CALMQN010000136.1 GCA_937872185.1 uncultured bacterium | reverse complement strand
TCGCGACAGTCAGCGTCGTATTCCGGGCTGAGCCTGCACAAGCTGCGCAGATTACCGTACGTAGTCTTGAACTACAGGCTGGTGCGTCTGACGGTGGTGCAAAAATTGGTGGTAACGTCAATCACAAGTTTACTTTCACCGTACCTTCTGTTGGTAACACCAACATTGGATCAATCAAATTTGAATATTGTACAACAGCAAGTGTTGCAGCCTGTGTTATGCCTACTGGCCTTAAAACAGATGCAACAAACCCAACAACACTCAGCGCTCAATCAGGTGCAACCGGCTTTACACTAGTCAACACGACAAACGGCGCACCGTACATTACCCGTACAGCTGCAGCTGTAACTGCAGGTACGACCCTATCTTATACACTTGCCGCTGTCACCAACCCGACGACTACTGCACAAACGTTCTTCGTCCGTATTACGACCTATACTGCTGCTGCCCTGGGAGGCAGTGTCGTTGATACTGGTTCAGTTGCTGCAGCGACGACCAATCAGATTACACTCACCGGTACTATGCCTGAGTCCCTCATCTTTTGTGCAGGTGCAACCGTCAGCACAACAAGCAGTATCCCTGACTGTACAACTGCAACTGCAGGATCAGTCACCTTTAACCAATTGTTCTCTCCAACTGATACTGCAACCGCAACGTCACAGATGGCTGCATCAACCAACGCTAACGCGGGGTATGCTATTACAGTCAATGGTGCCACGCTGACGTCAGGTGCCAATACCATTCCTGCCATGGCGACCTCAACGACGGGAGTCAGAGGTACGGGGCAATTTGGACTCAACTTAAAGCTTAATACAACTGCAACGGCAACGCCTGCGTTCGGCCTTGAGGTCGCAGCATCACCAAACGGTACAAGCTTGCGTGGTCAAGCATTCACCGGCTATAATACTGTTGATAACTTCAAATTTGTTACTGGTGACGCTGTCGCAAAAAGTGATAACACGGTCGCTGGACCAACCAATGCGCAAATTTTCACCGTATCGTATATCGTGAATGTAGCAGGTAACCAAGCGTCTGGTACATACACCACGACACTCACCTATATCTGTACAGCAACTTTCTAATCTAGGATTAACACGCTTCCATGAGAATTCCCACCACATTAGCCATCACTATCGTTAGCTTGTCAGCAATCATTGTTGGCCTGATATATGTTGTCCCTAAAGCTAGCGCGCAATCAGCAACAAACAGTGGCCAAGCACTTGAAATTGGTCCTCCTGTTATCAACCTGTCGGCAGACCCAGGAACGACCGTCAAGGCGACAATCAGCCTCCGTGATATCTCAAGTACGAACTTGTTCGTTACCAGCTCGTTTAATGACTTTATTGCTGGCGGTGAAGACGGTACACCAAAGATCTTGCTGGACGAAGAGACGACCAGTGCATACTCACTCAAAAGTTGGGTTGCACCAATCAGTACACTGACGCTAAAACCGCGTGAAATAAAGACTCTGACAATCACCATCAATGTGCCGGCAAATGCCTCACCTGGTGGATATTATGGCGTCGTGCGCTTTACTGGCACTCCTCCTGACCTAGAGGGCGCAGGTGTGTCACTGTCGGCAAGTCTGGGTTCACTCATTTTGCTAAAGGTGAATGGTGACGCAAAGGAAGAGCTGGGGATTGAAGAATTTTTTGCCAGTCACGACGGCCGAAAAGGCACATTATTTGAAGCAGCACCTATCGACTTTACCGAACGATTAAAGAACACGGGTAATATCCAGGAGCAGCCAAGCGGACTGGTAACGGTTAAAGACATGTTTAATAACGTTGTCGCCACACTGCCGATTAACCAACCGCCTCGCGATATCTTGCCGGACAGTATCCGCAAATTTGATCAACCGCTTGATGAAACGGTGATAGGTAACAAAATATTGTTTGGTCTGTACCATGCAGATTTGAGCGTCACCTATGGAGCAAACAAGCAAACAATCACCTCAAGCCTGAC
>CALMQN010000135.1 GCA_937872185.1 uncultured bacterium | reverse complement strand
AAACGGCGCCGCCATCCCGGCGGACGCACAGAGTGATCTGGAACAGGGCGATACATACCGCGATAAGGCGCTTACTGCACTGCGTATGGGCAAGGCATACCAGGCGGTGATGTTCTTGGATGTCGCCGAAGGCCTGCATGCCGGTATGGGCGACCGCAACCGCGATCTGATCCTTCAAACGATCAAAGCACGGATACGGTTCGCGCACGGTGACTACACCGGTGCCGAACAGCTCCACCGCGTTGCGGCGACTGAATGGCACCACATGGGCGGCCTAGCGAACCCCGAATGGGTCGCGATCAACCGTTTTCACTGGTTCCGCGCGCTCACCGCAGTCGGCAACATCGCTCAGTACAAATGGGTGGAAAAGATGTACCGGGAAATCATCACCACCGACCCAGTGCGGCATCGCCGCATTGGCGCACGGATCGTCTATCACTTCCCCCACCTGGGGAATGCGATCTACGATTGGTTGATGAAACAGTCCCCCGTCCGTTCCTAACCACCTGGCCCCGTCGCTCATCACGAGCGGCGGGGCCTAAAAAATAACTTTATACCGCTGCGTGCTGACGTGCTAACACGGCGCAGTCACCAACGATACCGGTGATGCCGCCAATTTGCGCCAATGTCTGCAGTGGCTTAGTCGCGGTTAACCGCAACAACTTGATGTGTTCCACGCCAATTTCACCGCCAGCGACAAGTCGCAATCCTTGATCGGTATCATCATATCGATATTGTCCATCGGCCACTAATGTATCCCCGGCCGTGTCATGATACAGATTTAATTCATGCCCCAGTAGCGCTGCATAACGAACATAAAACCACGCCTGCACCAGTTCTAGCTGGATCGAATGCGCGTCCAGACCCATCAGCACTTCGGATAGCACATCATACCATTCAGGCTCATCTACCATTTCGCTGGCTTTAGTTACCAATTTAATCACTGCATACGCAAACTGCATGCGGTCATAATCTTCCATAATGTGGTTATAAAACTGTACCAGTCGTGCCGATGTCAAAATGCCCAACTCGCCCTTACCCGTGCTAATGACCACGTCACAAATCGCAAACAACTCAATGCCGCCCGCTAGACGCGACTTTTCACGGCGCACACCCTTGGCCATCACGCTGTGTTTCCCTGTCGGGGTTAACAGTTGCACAATCCGATCAGCTTCACCGTAATTTGTTCGGCGAAGCACAATGGCGCGCGTTCGCAGGCTTTGCATTACAACACGCTCCGTACGGCAGCAATCAAATCATCTGGCTCCATCGTCGTTTTGTCCAATATTCGTCGGACGCCATACGGCCTCACGTCAGCAATGTCCATATCGGCAGCCAAATTGGTACACAACACAATCGGAATCGCCCCGGTATCACCATATGATTGCAGTTCGTGTAACAGCGCAAATGCCGTATTGCCCGTCAGCAATACATCCAAAATAATCACATCGGGATGCACGTCGTCGACGGCGCTAATCGCTGCAATTGCGTGGGGCGATACGGTTGTTTTGTACCCCGCTTTATCCAAAGTACGCGCCTGCTGCTCGGCCAACCATGGATCATCTTCAACGATCAATACCGACTGTTGTTGGGCGGCAACGCTCATAACAAACTCAGCTGCTTGGACGCATGCAAATCAACATAAAACGTCGCACCGTCATGATGCCTGGTCATTCCAATCGTGCCGTTCATTGCGTCCGCAAACTGCCCTGCAATATATAATCCCAAGCCGCTACTTTGCGGTCGGGCATGCACCGGCTGCGGTGCCGTCGCCAGTTTTGTCTGCAATGATCGCCACATATCGCTTGATAGTGCCGGACCATAGTCACGTACACCCAAACGAATCGTCCGCCCAGCGTTCAGGGCCTTTATCTGAATCTCGACAATGCTATCGCCCCGGGCGTAATGCAGCGCATTATCGCTAAAATTCAAAATGATACGGCGCAGCAAATCACGATTAGCAACAAGCAGCAGCGGATGCTTGCGCGATGCCAAGCGTACCTGACGGCCATGTGCAGCGAAAAGTGGTCGC
>CALMQN010000134.1 GCA_937872185.1 uncultured bacterium | reverse complement strand
TTCTGACTGTCATCGCTGGTTCGTCTGGTGGGGGTGGATAGAGTTGAACTATCTACCAAGTGGTTATGAGCCGCCTGCTCTGACCGATGAGCTACACCCCCGCTTGCCATATTATAGCCTATGTTACAGGAGTGGGCTATAATAGGGAAAAGCCATCATGAAAAAAATAAACACTCGTCGGTTGCTGTATCACATCCGTCACAAATACCTGACGCTCAACAATGTTGTCATCAGTGTGGCCTTTTTGATTGCCGCCAGTTGGGTATGGGGATCACTGGGTGTCATGCAGCGTAATTATGATTTGCAAAAAGAAGTCGATTTTAAAAAGCGCGAACTGCAGTTGGCCGAGCTTGAAACACGCAGCTTAGAGCTAGAGAAACGCTATTACCAAACACGTGAATACCAAGAGCTGGCCGTGCGCGAAGATCTGGGACTGGTCCTACCTGGTGAAAAAGTGCTGATTTTGCCACCTAATACGCAGACAGCCAAAGACGCTGATGCATCGGCATCGGGTCAGGTTGCCCCGACCGGCACGCCCGTCGGTAACGTCCAGCAGTGGATGAACTTTTTGTTCGGCGCCAACAGCAAAAACGCAGCGCAGTGATCTTGTAAAATTGCCCCCAATCTGTTAATATAGTTGATGTATCGCAGGGTCGAGCGGTCTGGTCAGCTCTTATCGCATCAATCGCTCATAACCATTGGTTATGACAAGGTACACAACAGACCAGGTCATGAACAACAATAGTATCGCGGGGTGGAGCAGTCTGGTCAGCTCGGATGGCTCATAACCATCAGGTCGTAGGTTCAAATCCTACCCCCGCAACCAAGAAAAAAGTCTATCGAAAGATAGGCTTTTTTCTTAGCTCTTCGCCTGCAAAGGCAAGACTGCCGTTACAATACGTAATATCAATAGATACACCGCCCACCCAACGATGATCTTCAGCACTATGTGCGAACTATCCATTGAATGAATAACGATAAAGAATACTAAGATTGCAATTGAATTGTGCGTAAAGGTCGCTGCCAGTGTTCGTAGCGTATGGCGGCTTTCAATGACGGCAAAGACACCGCTAAAAGGGAAGGTGACGATGACTCCTGCACTGAGGAATGACTTCAGACTAAGCAGCACATATGCGAACGCAGATACGATGGGCAGTTTTACTATTGGTTTAATCCTCGAAGAAGTGTTTACGGGGTCATGCGTGCGCGGTGTGCGGTATATGATGACGAATAGTAGCCAGAATGCCGCAAATGCGCTTGCTGCAATAATGAACGGGATTGAAGCCATTTTTGTGGTGAACAGTCCTGCTGCAACGTATAAACCTGCCGCAACGACATCCGCTGCGTATACGTTAACACCGCGTCTTGTC
>CALMQN010000133.1 GCA_937872185.1 uncultured bacterium | reverse complement strand
TTGATGCTGGCCAATACGCGCTCATCGGCAACTTAGCCCCCATCATCAGCATAGTAGTTGCATTTGCCCTGCTGAACGAACAACTGACGATAGCCCAATCATTAGGAGCGCTCGTCATTTTGGTGTCAGCGTTTATCGCGAGCGCCACCAAAAAAGCAGGCCGCTTTACACTTTCAAAGGGCGTTGGGCTGACGCTTGCAAGCGTTGCCCTTCTTGGGCTTGCGACCGTGTTTGAAAAGTGGATGCTTGGCCAAGTCGACTACGGCGCATACCTTGTATACGGCTGGGGGGCGCAGGCACTGTGGATGTTGATTCTTGCCATCAACGAACGAAAATACTTGTCGCTGCTCAAAGATCCTGCCTTTTTGCGACCAACTATCATGTTTGGCATCGCCAGTACATTCAAAGGCCTGCTGTTTGTGTCAACCTTATTTGCAAGCAACAGCGCGTCACTAGTCAGTGCATCACTGGGCGTGTTGCCGGTCATCGTAGTAATCGCGGCGTACTTCATTTTGAAAGAAAAGGACCACCTGCCGCGACGCATCACTGCTGGAATTTTAGGGGCTATCGGGCTCGCCATCATCTATATATTCTAGTAAATGATACAATAACTACATTATGGATACATCGTCAACTTGGCTCACCATCACCATTATCGCCCTTGACTGGGTGATCCGCCTGACGCTCCTTTTTTATATTCCGCGAGGTCGCAAACCGACAGCTGCAACTGCCTGGCTACTTGCAATCTTTCTGCTGCCGGGGCTTATTGGACTGCTACTGTTTGCGATTATCGGCACCACTCGTCCATCACGCCTCCGCCGCAAACGTCAAGCAATCATCAACGCCAAGGTTCTGGCATCGCAGCATCATACCCCAAAGGATGCGTCATACCCCGATCGTATCGAGCCCTTTATCCGCCTTAACCGCAACCTCAGTAAATTTCCAGCAAGCGCCGGCAATAGCAGCGAGCTCTACACCGACTACCTTGCAACCATCACGCGCATCACCGCCGATGTCAAACGCGCCAAACACTATGTCTATATCGAAAGTTATATATTGTCATTCGACGAGGTGACTGCGCCGCTTTTTGATGCAATGGAACAGGCTGCCATGCGCGGTGTTGCCGTTTATGTGTTATTTGACGCGTTTGGATCGCGCAAATTCCGTAACCGTCGCTATATGAAAAAAATGCTCTATTATGCCAGCGTACATTGGCGCGCGATGCTGCCGATCAGCTTGGTCCCCGGTAAGTACAGCCGCCCTGACCTGCGCAATCACCGCAAGTTGATTGCCATCGATAACCAAGTTGCCTACATTGGATCACTTAACCTGGTTGAGCCGCGCTATGAGCGCAAGGACGCTATTATTTATGAAGAACTTGTCACGCGCATGAAAGGCCCGATCGTCGCACACGTAGCGGCCATCATCGCCGGGGATTGGTATAGCGAGACAGACGAAGCAATCTTGCATTTCCAGGACATGGCGACAACCATCCAAAAAACCGACCAGTTAATGCAAATCGTCCCGAGTGGACCGGCATATAAAAACGAGAACAATCTCAAGCTGTTCCTAGACCTGATATATAGCGCTAAGAAAAAAATTGTGATCACAAATCCTTACTTAGTGCCGGGCGAGCCGCTCCTGACAGCGCTCATTACCGCCGCACAACGTGGCGTTGAAGTAACTATCCTTAACTCCGAGGCGGTTGACCAATGGATGGTTGGCCACGCTCAGCGCTCGTATTACGCGCAGTTACTTGGCGCCGGAATTACACTGTATCTTCACCACGCGCCACAACTACTACACTCAAAGCACATCACTATCGACGACGATATCGCGGTCATCGGATCAAGTAATATGGATGTTCGGTCATTCGAACTTAACTACGAGTGCAGCCTGGTCATTTACGACAAACGTGTCGTAAAACAACTCGCTGGCGTTCAGGCACGCAACATCTCGCACTCATACGCATTAACGCCCGCGCTTTGGAAAAAGCGCAGCCTGCGTGATTCATTTCTCGACAGCGTCGCACGCCTTACATCAGCCTTGCAATAAAATAACCGGCGAAATGCCGGTTATTTTATATATGAACGGTCTATTTTGTTTTCATCAAATGAGGCGTAATGATCGCCAAGCCAATAAGTAGCAGCGCGATAATCTCGACAATACGCCTGACATCATCGCCTAGTAGCCCTAGCCTGGCAACCAATACGGTTGCACCGGCCAGTGCCATTGCCGCACCTAACAATGCTTGTTTTTGATCAACTGACGCAAGCGTCAACCCCACCAGCACGATTGCCACCGGCCACCACTGCAACAGAACCTCGACGTCAATAAACTTGGCGAACAGGTTGATCAGCAGGATGACACCAAACAGCACAATCCCCCCGCCAACGATAAGTTGCAGCAGACGGTTTGATTGTTGCTTATCCGTGCTATCACTCATGTGTGATTACTTTCCAAATGCCGATCGAGCACGAAGCGCGATTGCGATAACCATTGATCCTTGGAGTACTGTGTACAAACCAACGATCCAGATGAATGCAAGGCCGCTTGCAACTGGCTGTGACAATACGATGATTCCAGAAACAAGTCCTAAAATACCTGTAATGACGAACAGTGAGCGTGCGTCTTTAACATCTTGGTCTTTGCTAAAGAATGCAATCAGCAAATCAATAACGCCGCGGATAATAAATGTAAACCCGATCAGCAAGATAAAGATTGCGAGTGAGACTGCGGTGTTTCGCAGCAAGAAGACACCCAAACCAATGGTAAGAATGCTAAATGCCAGTTCCAACCACCAGGTGCTGACTTTGCCAATACCCAGT
>CALMQN010000132.1 GCA_937872185.1 uncultured bacterium | reverse complement strand
TTAATAATTGCCTGGCAGCTTCGACATCATATGGTGCTACTTGCGGAACATCACCGGTCAATTGGCCGCTAATGAATGGCAGATCCAGCGCGGGTGTACCGGCGCCCAATTGGTCGCGGATGGCCTTGGCATCAGTCCCCCGCTGCAATGCCTGGCGCACGGCCTTGTCCTTCAATACTTCGCGCGTCGTATTGAAAATTGCATACAGTCCACTCTGAACGGGTTCGGATTTTACGTTATAGCGATCCGTATTTACCTGGCCGGCGGCTGTCGCCGACAGGTCTGCGGCCGCATTTACCTCGCCGCTTGCAAGTGCACGCACAATGGCATCTTGGTTAGTATAAACGTGCAGCTGGAAGCGCTCTAATTTAGCGGCACCCATATAATAATCGCCGTTTCGTTCCAGGTGAATGATTTTACGCCCCGCCGTCACGTCAACGTCTTGGATAAAGCGCAGCTTGAACGGACCGCTCCCAATTGGCGATCGACTAAAGTCATTTTCACGAATAGCGTTTGGTTCGACCTTGGATAAAATATGCTTTGGCACAATTGGAAATGTGAGTGCATGCGGGAAAGCAGCAATGACAGCTGGGAGCGTAAACGTCAGCGTGTAATCATCGACGACATTTACCGCAATCGAGCTCCAGTCCGCAGGAATCGTCGAACGAACTGCCGGGTTTTTCAGCAAACCTACCGTAAAGGCAACATCTGATGCCGTAAGCTTGATACCGTCATGCCACATCGCGTCCTTGCGTAGCTTGACCGTATAGACGGTGCCCGGACCATCGACGCTTACGTCTGCTGCCAAATCATTGTTAAGATGGCCGGTCGAATCATAATTTAATATGCGAGAAAACAATAAATGACTTGCCGATTCCTCAGCACTCGTTGACGAAAACAACGGGTTTAACGTATCAACAGGTCCAAGAACCGCCTCGGCGTAGGTCCCATCATTCGCTTTTGCAGCGGTGCGATAATTTTGCTGATACCACATCAACTGCAGCCCACTCGCACCAATCAGTACGCCAACTGCAATGACCCACATCATAATATGACGACGCACTTCGCGAACATTACCTAAACGACGAAAGATAAATTTACGTGCGTGACGCACAGTAACGCCTTCTGCCCTGCGCATACGACGCGACAAATCTTTGCGGTTAAAGCTTACCTTTTTGAGGCGATGCCACCGGCTGGGTTTATCGTCTTGCATGAGGTCAATATCCTACTTAAATGCGGGCAACAACAGCCCGGCAAGGATCGAGAGTACAAAAATGACAGCCAGTACGATAGTAACTTCGAAAAGATTTTTATCAAGTCCACGGCGTGTCGTGTACAACTCGCCCGAACTACCAAAGCCGGCCCCCAGTGACGCACCACGTTGTTGCAACAAAATCGCCAAAATCATCAAGATTGATGAGCCAACAGTGAGTACTTGTAAAATGAGATCAAAATTCATGTTATCTTTCCTGATACGTATTATTTTGCCGCAGTTCTAACGCGGCACTTACTATATAGTTTACCAGACTCAGCAGCATTCCTGTCAGAATCGAGTTGATAAACGACATTGAGATACCCGGCGCCAATGACAGCGAGATATACACCATCAATCCGTTAACGACAACCATGAATAGGCCCAGTGTCAGCAGGATGGCAGGTAACGACAGGACCACCATAATAGGCCGCAGAATTGTGTTGATGATCGAAAATATCAATCCGGCCAGCAAAAAGCCCCAAAAGCCAGCAGTGACATCTGTATTTTGATAACCGGTACCAAGCAGTCGTACTGCTACCCACAGCCCCAAAGAGTTTAACGCCCAACGTACGACGAATACGATAAATTGCCGTTTCATTACCCTTTAATTATACCACACCGTGGACCACAGCGCCCCTGATAGACCACGTATCCCTATGGTTCGATGATAGCCGTTGGGACCAGATAGCTCCCGCTAGTCGTGTCATTGCCAAGCTGGCCAGAGGCAGCGCTACCCCAACAATACGCCGAGCCGTCAGCCACAGCACAACTATACGTATTTCCTGTCGTAATCTGTGTTACCGTCTTACCCGCGAGAACACCGGACACATCGACAGCCACAGGTACGATAACTGGGGAAGTCGTGCTGTTATTCCCCAGGCGACCATTTAAGGCATTTCCCCAACAGTAAGCTTGGCCACTTGCAACGACACAAGAATGCTGATACCCAGCACTAATATCCGTTACGGTTTTGCCTGCAAGAACCCCCGTTGCATCTACGGCAATGGGGACAAGCGACGAAGTACTAGACGAGTTGTTGCCAAGTGAGCCCTTGCTGTTTTTGCCCCAACAGTAGGCAGCACCGCTAGCAACGGCACAGGTGTGTGGCGCCGAGGACGTACCACCGACACTGATGGCCGTTACTGTTTTCCCCGATAACACCCCGGCTGTATTGACAGCGACAGGTACAAGTGACTGCGTAGATAAACCATTACCCAGCTCACCGTCGCCATTTAAGCCCCAGCAGAATCCAAGACCACTGGCGACAACACAGGCATTGCTATTGGCACCATTACCCGTGTTCGCTGACGTTACTGTTTTACCCGATAACACCCCGGCTGTATTGACTGCGACAGCAACCAATGAATCAGTTGTGCTATTAATCCCAAGACGTCCGTTTGCATTGTAGCCCCAACAATATACGGCACCGCTGGCAACGGCACAAGAGAAACCATTGCCTACGCTAATGTCAGTTACTGTTTTACCCGATAGAGCCCCGGACATATCTACCGCAACCGGTAGCGAGGATGGCGTTGTGGTATTATCGCCAATTTGTCCATATGTATTTGAGCCCCAGCAATAGGCCTTACCGTCAGCGACAGCGCACGTGTGTGATCCATTTGCACTAATTGCTGTCACCTTCTTGCCAATTAAAGCCCCAGATACGTCGACTGCCACTGGCGTATCAATTGTTGTGGTGTTACCGTTACCCAATTGTCCGTTAGTATTAAGCCCCCAGCAGTACGCGACGTTAGCACGCAGCCCACAGGTTGTCCCACTGTACCCAGCCGAAAGCATCGACCAGCCATTTGTTGTAACTTGTAGTACTAGAGAAGACGGGCTTGTGCCTGATGAGTTAGTCGCAACAACTTTACAATAATGTAATCTACCAGGCAAAAGGCCAGTGACTGCAACTGTCGTTGCTGCGGTCGACGCTTGTCTCGAGTTTTGTGTGTATCCGGTATCGGTCGCACACGTTACCATATAACTCGTGGCACCAGTAACGGTCGACCACGAGAAGTTAATTTGGATGTTTGTCTTTGAGACAACGGCAAAACCTGCTGGCGCGAGCGGTGGCGTCGCTGTGTTGGCACTTACCATACTGCTCCAGGCGCTACTACCAAGACTGTTAACCGCACGAACATGACAGAAGTAAGAAGTCGCGGTTGTGAGGCCCGTAACAGTTGCCGCTAGCCCTGCCGTGGTTGCCTGCTTGACGTTGTTGGTAAACCCAGCATCCGTCGAACACTCTGCCAGGTACGTTGATGCATAGCTTGCTGCTGCCCATGTTAAAGCAATCGTTGTAGTCGTGGTTGAGTTAACCGCAATGCTGCCCGGTACTGCAGGCGGTGTGGTCGCAGGTCGCGTTGCACATGTGCCTGACAATGCGCCCTGATCCTTCGATTCAGAGGCGACGTAAAAAGTGTCGCTGGTGTTCTCGTTACTCACACCGTCGATGCAGTATGCGAGCGCCGTTGAGCTGGGTGTTAATGTCAAGCTAACATTAGTGCTTGGGACAACCGTCGAAGGAAGTGTCAACGGGTATCCATTACCAAATGTTCGCGAACTCTCCATGGCAGATGCGGCTGCATTAAGATCACTCTTGACCTGCGCAGATATGACCGACGTTCGCCATGATCCATACCCAATAATCGATATTGTCGCCAGGATTCCAACAATCACAATCACCACCAACAGCTCGATGATGGTAAACCCTTTTATGCGATTGATGAGTGCTGCTGCTTTTGTCATGCGACAAGTGTCCTCTCGTATATGAATACGGTTTGATCACACTATAGCATAAGGGTTATGGCTGGCGCAAATAGGGCATCAAGTGCTTTGCTTTGGCTTGCCCAATAACGGCAACTAGCTGCGGTTCGGTTGCGCTTTGCACTGCCCGCAAGCTGCAAAATTTTCGTAGCAATCCGTTCCGTGTGCACGGGCTAATAC
>CALMQN010000131.1 GCA_937872185.1 uncultured bacterium | reverse complement strand
GTACCAGGTACAGGATGCGGTGCCCTGATATGTCAGCTGTATCAAACAGGCCGCGCGTATAGGCCATGGTGTATCCCATCGTGGCCACCTCGTTGGTGATATTGGTACCGACAATCGATGCCGGCGTCACAGCAAAGGGCCGCGAGGCATGGACCAGGGCATTGCCAATCACGCTATAGCGCAATAGTCGCCCACCTTGCCGGCGATCAATCAGCTTACCGTATGTATACGACGCAGCGATGGCCGCGACAATCGTGACCGATGACAGCGCACCCAGCATGACATACGCGTCATCGCCCTCGTTCGGAAAAATCGCGATGGCAATGAAAAGGTTCCACGCCGTACCTGTTGTCACAACATCAAAACCTATCCCCACTTGCGATAGGATGCTTTTAAGCGCAAGGCTCCAACGAAACCCGCGGTACATGAGTCTTTGATAAATGTGCAGCGGCTCGATCGTAAGTAATAGTGGCAAGGCGGCAACTGCATAAAACACCGCCGCAACCCACATGACCACTTGCGGACCGAAAAACAGAGCGATCACACCACCGAGAAGTGGCGTGGTACCAACGGCAATTTTGTCTAGGATATTCATAAAGGCAATTTCTTTACCAGCATGCTTAGCGTCTTTTACCTTCGAAAAATCAATCGTGTAACACAGCTGGTAAATACTTGACGACAGGCACGTCAGAATACCCCAGATAATAATCGCCCAGACACCTAACTCTGGCACGAATCCAAAGACCGCCATGGCGGGTATCGACAGCAGATTGCTAAACAAAATGCCGTGTTTAGGACCAAACCAAGCAGCGAGGTGTCCCGCAAAAAATGTAAAAGGGATCTTGAGGGTAAAATAGAGTAGCCAAAAGCTGATGATCCATGGTAACCCATAGCCTTCCTGATACAGATACACCGATGCGAAGCCCGATGCCAGGTGAATAGCAGCCGTACGCAGCGTGCGTGATGCATATAGCTCGGCAATTTCGGAAAATGACGCATAGCGCCAAAAATGGCGTTTTTCGAGTAAGCTGTAAATAATATTTTTTAACATAGTGTTTGTGTTTAGGCTTTTCTCTATTAGACCACAGGTTGCACCCTAGTAGCAAGTGGTATACTGGTCATATGAATATCTACTTTTCTGGGATTGGCGGCGTCGGCCTGGGCCCACTTGCCGAGATTGCCCATGACGCTGGACACCGCGTTCTAGGATCAGACCTCGAAACAGGCCTAATGACCGAACGGCTGACAGCAAGCGGCATCACTGTTCATATCGGGCCACAAGACGGCAGTTTTTTACGACAGAGTAACGACGAACAAGCCGTTGATTGGTTCATCTACACCGCGGCACTACCGCTGGATAACCCCGAACTCTTATATGCCCAGTCGCTTGGCATCCGCGTCGCTAAACGCGACGAATTGTTAGCGCACATCATTCACGAAAAAAACCTCAAGCTGATTGCAGTGACTGGGACGCACGGTAAAACGACAACGACGGGCATGATGATTTGGACCTTGCAACAGTTGGGCATCCCCGTCAGCTATTCGGTCGGGACCACCATTCAATTTGGGCCCAGTGGGCACTTTGACCCCACCAGCGAATATTTTGTATACGAATGTGACGAGTTTGATCGCAACTTCCTCCATTTTTCACCATACCTGTCACTCATCACCGCACTCGATCACGACCACTACGATACCTTTCCAACGGAACGCGACTACCTGGATGCGTTCCATCAATTTGCCACCCAAAGTCAGCACGTTATCGCCTGGAATGATCAACACGCCGAAGCCTTTGCCGGTCTAGAAAACATAACGCTACTTGACCCAAGTGCCGTTGATGAAAATATCGCAGTGAGTGGCGACCACAATCGTCGTAACGCCACGCTAGTCGAAACTGCCATTAGGCGCCTAGGCGTGAATGACGATATCCACGATATCTTATCGCATTTTCCTGGGACTGATCGCCGGTTTGAAAAGTTAGCTGATAATCTGTACAGCGACTATGGCCATCACCCCGTCGAGATTGCGGCAACCTTGCAATTAGCGCGCGAGGTATCTGACCATGTTGTGTTGGTATATCAACCCCACCAGAACGTTCGACAACACGAGTTACTGGGCCACTATACCAACCAATTTGAACTGGCTGATGAAATCTACTGGCTACCGACCTATTTGTCGCGTGAAGACCCAGATTTGACTATCCTGGCACCCGAAGATTTAATCCAAACGATAACGAATCAAGAGCATGTCCACATTGCCGAGTTTAATGACGACCTGTGGGACGTGATTCAGCAGGCACGTCGGGACGGCAAATTAGTGCTGGGCATGGGCGCAGGGGCAATCGATGGCTGGTTGCGCGACCGACTTGGCTAAGCCCACGTTTCGTCATATTCTTCGAAAAAATAGGCATCGTTAAAAAAACTACGAGCAACGATCGATTCAACAGCGGGAGCCAACCGATACTGTGTCAGTTTGTGTGGCTGCACCCACTGCAGATTATCTGTGATCACAATGTCATCTTTATTAAACCGAAATATATGAGACAAGGTTGTCGAAAGTAAGGATGACTGGCCGTGGACGCGAATATAGGCATCACCCACATGTGTCATCGGCTGACCGTCAATACCAAGCTTTTCATGCGCCTCGCGCTGTGCCGCCGCCATAATCGTCGCATCATCAATATGTAGCTTGCCGTATGGTAATGTCCACACGTTAATATATGGCTGTTTGTTGCGTTTTTGCAGCAGCACGTCGCCGCCGCTATTTTGAATCAACAACATACTAATTATCTTAGGTTGGCTGCGAACTACCATCTTTTCGGTACTAACGCGGTCAACATATTGCAGACCTGTCTGGCTAAGACCATAGCCTTGCTCGGATTTGTTCACAAAGCCTGCTTTGATTAAGACTTGCAGATGATACGTAAATAAGTTCGTGTCGGTTTTTGACGGACGCAAATCACGAAAGCGTGCAAATTCACTGTATAAAAGCACACTGATAATGTGTTTTTGAATGTGATGATTTATTTCATGCGACTCAATCATATTTGACTCAAATTATACTTGCTATTCAGTTGCATGGTATCACGATACGATGCTAATGTCATCAGTTATCAACGCGAAGGAGGAACAGAAGTGAATATTAATAAACGTGAGTCAGTAAATAATTTTGAGCAAAATAGCTTTAACACGAAAGACGAATATACCGTGATTAATCCATTCTTTTTTAACTTCTTGAAACGATCTGGAGCAATCAACGATAGCGTCGAGGTCATGGCGGGCGTGACGATTCAGTGGGAAGAAGATCGAAAGCAACCCATCGTTACGATCGAGGATTTTCAGTATAACGAAGATGCGCAGCTGTTTTTGCAGATGTACGGCGACCAGCTGCTTGAAGCAGCCTGACCTATTCGGTCGTAGTTTGCGCGCTGATTTCTAGCGCGTCGGGGTTGAGCGGATCACCGCTAAACGCATCGACTGCCCTTGCCTTGGTCGCCTGTTTATCGTAAATCGATTGAAATTCATTAATTGATTTTTGATCGATTGTGCCCGATGCTGAATAGTTTTCAAAACCGCCATCACCGTTTTCAGCTTGATCGCTCACTGCACGATACCCTGGACGACTAAGATCGAGCTGCGCGGCGCCACTGCTAGCGTAGAGCGCTAGGCTAACACCAACCAGCATCATTGCAACCACAATACTGAGGCCAATCATCAGCATCACACGGTGTCTGCCCCAAAATGTCAGGTCAGCTGCTTCATCGGTCGTATGATCGTCCATTAGTTGGTACCTTTCGCGTTAAACGCTAGTTCAAAACTATCGACGGTTAATTTGTAGTCATCGATGTGCTGGTGCAATTTGACGACATCCGTATGTACCTGCGTCCGCTTCGTACGGCTACTGGCGACCGCGTCATAAAACGCGACTGGTTCTTTCGAGCAATCGATATTAAGCGCCTTCGAGAGCTGCTCTTCGTATGCCTGATAATCCAAGCGGAAAGTCGTTAAGGTGGCAGTATACGTCTGCGTCACTGTCACCAAATCGTCTGCGTTCAGGCGGTTGCTCGACACGCGGTCGTTAAAACGGATCATCAGTTTGGTCGACATTGATTCGTATATCTGCCCCCTGTTGACGCGCAGTAATGCATCACTGGCGTGCAGCTGATTCAGCGTGTTTTTAGCGCTGGTGCAGTTTGCTTTAATACGCGTAATTTGATCATCAGTCATCGGCGCGGATTGCGCATGGGCAACACCAAGCACCCCGATGAGCGTCAAGACGACAGCGACTAGGCCTGCAGCGACAATACGTTTAGTTGTATTCATTGTTCCTATTATCTAACGACAGGGGCTATTTGGTCAAATGAAGTTTATCGCCAGTTTGAATGACCAGGCCCTCTTTGATAAGTGCAGCTAGTGCCGGCTGGTATCGATCATCTGCAATAATCTCGTCGATCAACTCGGCCTGCGTCATGGTACCTTTCGTCAGGACGCGGATAATCTGGCCGCGTACCTCACGCGCGCTGCCTTTTAATGGTGACTGCTTTTTATAATGGGCGCTTTTGTCAATCCGCCCAGATCCTTGTTTTTTGAGATACGCCCCGTAGTCCATCAAGGCCCAAAACCAATACCGGACATGAGACAAACCTACGGTTTTTCTCATCGCGCCGGGGTCGGGGTCAATCCGACCATCGGGCTGCTCTTTTCCCTTTTCAAACACAGGTATTGTCTCAAAGACAACTCGTCGCAGTTCGTCGTCCGTCACTAGATGCGAATCGGCAAAGAAGTGCTGAAAATAAACGGTTCGGATATTCGTTTCGATAAATCCGACAGGTTGATTAAACGCATATGCGGCGATGGCGGCTGCGGTATTTGGACCAATGCCCGGAAGACTCATCAGACTTTCGACAGTCGACGGAACTTTGCCGTCAAAATCTGACACAATCTTGACCGCGCTATCGTGCAAAAACTTAGCACGACGATTGTAGCCAAGGCCGTTCCAGATGCCAAGTATATCTGCAAGTGGTGCTGTTGCAAGGCTGTATACGTCGGGATAACGCAATATAAATTCGTTATATTTCGGAATCACCCTGTCAACCTGTGTCTGTTGGAGCATCAGCTCACTGACCATGACCAAGTACGGGTTGTCGGTGTTGCGCCAGGGCATGTCGCGGTACAGCTCGCGGCCTTTTTGCCACACCAAATCCTGAAACTCATCATTGCTCATCAATCCAGTATAATAGATGTATGACGACATATGTAATCGCTGGTGGATGTTTTTGGTGCTTGGACGCAGTCTATCGACGGCTAAAGGGCGTTGAATCCGTCGTTAGTGGGTATACAGGCGGCGGCACGATGCATCCGACATATCATGAAATCGAAACCGGCGAGACAGGCCATGCCCAATCCGTAAAGATCACATTTGACGAATCAGTGATACCAGCCGAAACAATTCTTGATCTCTTCTTCTTGATACACGACCCCACAACACTCAACTATCAAGGGCACGATATTGGCACCCAGTACCGCTCGGCAATGTTCTACGCAGACGATGTACAACAAGTTGCCTTTGAGGCGGCAAAAGAGCGCGCGCAAAGCCACTGGGACGACCCGATCGTCACCAAACTGTCTCAGCTTGACACATTTTATCCAGCTGAAGACTATCATCAGGACTACTTTAATAAAAACCCCGGCAATGGATACTGTTCAATTGTTATCACACCGAAAATAGTCAAGGCCCGCGCAGTATATACTAAGTGGTTTAAGGAGAATTAGATGAAAATTACGAAATTCGAACATGCCTGTTTCACGGTCGAAATCGACGAAAAGATGTTGATTGTCGATCCAGGTGACTTCACAAAAAGTCTAGTCATCCCGGATAACGTCGTGGCAGTCGTAGTGACACACGAACATCCAGACCACTTTGATCCATCGACACTGACTGCGATATTTGAAAAGAACCCTGACGCTGTATTCATATCGCTCGAAGCAATTACATCAAAAATGCAAGATTATACGTCCTTTACTGTTAGGCCAGCAGATAAAATAACTGTCGGACCATTTATTTTTGAGTTTTTCGGCGGCACACATGCCGAAATACATTCCAGTATTCCGCTGATTGATAACATCGGCGTCATGGTTAATAGCAAGCTATACTACCCTGGCGATTCATTCGCGGGACCTCATCTTCCTGTCGAACTGTTGGCGCTTCCTGCCAGCGGCCCTTGGTTCAAAACAAGTGATGCAGTTGATTTCATGCTGACCGTAAAGCCCGCAAAAGTCTTTCCGACGCATAATGTGCACAATTCGGAACCAGGCCAAGCGCTATTTGATAGGATCGTTGGTGGATTTGCTGAGAAGACCCAAATCAGTTACATGCCCCTTGCGGTCGGGCAATCAGTGGACGTATAACATGCACCTGATCGCGACACCCATTACCTTAAAAGTTGCCGCCACTCATTTGGCGAAACATGACAGTGCGCTGGCACCGATCATCAAACGTGCCGGGTTGTCCACGATAACACCACACAGAAACTATTACCAAGAACTGGTCGAAAGCATCATCTCGCAGCAGTTGAGCGTCAAGGCGGCCGCGACGATCCTGAAGCGATTCGTTGCTTTGTTTGACACTGGGCACTTTCCGACGCCCGAGGAAATCTTGCAAAAAGACATCGAGCAACTTCGCAGCGTCGGGTTGTCCCGGCAAAAAGGCAGTTATATCCAGGACCTGGCCCTGAAAGTCATCGAAGGTACCGTGAAATTTGATCATTTAGACGCACTGTCAAATAACGAGATTATCACTGAGTTAACTCAGATAAAGGGCGTCGGAGTATGGACCGTCCACATGTTTTTGATGTTCTGCATGGGACGATTGGATGTACTGCCAGTCGGTGATTTGGGTATTAAAAATGGCATACAAAACTTATATGGCCTTGACCATTCGCCCGCACCAGATGAGATCGTAAAGATCGCCGATGATAATAACTGGCACCCGTATGCATCAATCGCCAGCTGGTACATCTGGCACTCGCTCGATAATAAACCTACTGCTGTAGACTCTTAAGATCGACATTGTTTAGATCGACCCCACTCAAATCGACACCGCCGACATCGCCGCCGTTCATCAAACTCTGAATTTGATCATACTGTTTCAAAATTGGACTATCCGTTATGCCAGGGATATCGAACGGTATCAAACTCTTAATACCTCCACCATCCATAAAGTGCGTCACGATCGTATAAATCGTATAGATAAGACTGACGCCGCTAATAAGGATCACCAGCCCTAATATAAGAGCGAAAAACAGTACCGTCTTTGCTGCAAACTTTTTATAGCGCGCGACCTCGCGCATGGGATTACCCTGTTTGTCTTTCATAACGCCCGACATGATCAGCACAAAGTCGATCAATGTCCATAATCCCAAGCCGCCAAACGTAATAAGCTTCAAAATGCCCGTCCATAATTTGCCAAGGTAAAAGCGATCAACGCCGAACTGGCCCCACATAAAGCTAAAAAAGAACACCGCCAAGAAATGGCGCGATTTATCGACAGGTACTTTTATAGCTTCAGGGCTAGGAGCAGCAACCGCTACTGTCGGTTCTTCTTGCATATGCTTAGTATAACATTACGAAAATGCAGAGCCAGCCGGACGATCATCATTCTTTTTGGGTATCAATGCCAACAGCTCAGCGCTTGAGGCACCGTATGACGTGCAAAGTGCCGCGAACAGCTGCATCCCAATACGTTGTCGCGTTTCCTTACGGATTAATTTTAGATCTGCCTCGTAGGCACGGATACATTCGTCTTCTGCCTCACTCACGCCAATACGCCTATGGTGTCAGTCGATTAATGTCGCGCGGGAAAAGCGTTGCTTCTTTAATATTGTTAAAGCCAAGTAGCTTCTGGGTGACACGTTCAAGACCCATACCAAAGCCTCCATGTGGCGGCATGCCGTATTTCATCGCTGATATCAGTGGCGCAAAGCCTGCGTCATCAGGCCCGGCACCAGTCATCTTTTTTAGCTGCGCAACAATGACATCATAGCGGTTTTCGCGCATACTACCCGTCGTAATTTCAACGCCCCTAAACAGCAGGTCGACGCGATCGGCAACCTCTGGGTTTTCTTCGTTCGCCTTGTGATAAAACTTCATTTCGCTTGCCGGCCATTCACTGACAAACACTGCTTCAGATCCAAGCTCTTTTTTGCTATATTCGCATATCCAACGTTCCTCATCAGGTCGAAGATCTTTTTCACCAACGGTGTTTTCCCCTGTTGCCTTGCTGTAGCGTTCATGAATCTCATTCATTGAAAGCACCGGAATTTGTTCCGGGATGAGTGGTTTGGTCGCGTTCCAGCGTTTCAGTTCGGGTTCGTGGGCCGCCCAAACGGCATCAGTCGAAAAGCGCAAAAGACCGCTTAAAAACGACTCTAGGTCTTGTAAAGTGATAAAGCCCATTTCGCCGTCTATCGATGTGTATTCTGTCATGTGACGGGTTGTTGCGCTTTGTTCGGCTCGGTACACGGGAGCAATCTCAAAGACACGCTCAAACACGCCGACCATCATCTGCTTATAAAACTGCGGGCTCTGTGCAAGAGTCGCTGTCTTACCAAAGTAATCTAACTTGAACACCTCGGCGCCACCTTCGGTCGCCTCAGCAAGTAGCTTTGGTGTATGCATTTCGGTAAACTGGTTGTCGTAGAAGTACTGACGCATTGCACGGGTCAGCGTCGACTGAATTTCAAAGACCGCTCGTTCCTGCAAGTTTCGCAGTCCAATGACGCGGTTATCAAACAAGGTATCGAGATTTTCTGACTTGTGATCAATTGGCTTGTCAATTTCGATCGGCGATTCGTCAGTAACAGGAACTAAAACCTCTACTTTGACGTCATGCAGCTCAGCGCCACCTGGTGCACGCTCGTCGCTAATGACTTTGCCTGTCAGCGACAGTACCGTACCAATTTGCAAACCACGCAGCTTTTCCAGCTCGTCTTTGTTATCAATAAGTGTCTGGGCAACACCAGATCCGTCGCGAATGGTAATAAAATTCAGTCCTCCAAGCAATCGCTTTTTGTGCAGCCATCCACTAAGAGTAACGGTCTCGTCGATTTTTTCCTTCAATTCGCTGGTCATTGTTCGTGTCATAATTACTGTTAAGTGTACCACCCTCACCCCTATAAGGCTAGACGTCTTCGCGACCCGCTGGACTATTGTTTGTGGCCGAATGACGAAGCGCGACACTGCGCAGATCCTCGTGCCCGTCAAATTCATCAATAATCTTGCGACCCAGCAATGCTTCAATAACGTCTTCGAGTGTCAATAACCCAACCGTCTCGCGATATTCGTTTACCACTATAAACAGGTGGTGGTGTGTCCGCAAAAATGCCGCCAAGGCATGATGCAACGTTTGATCTTCGCGGATGTAAAAGACGCGTGGTTCCATGGCCTTTTCGGCAGTAACCGATCGCTTGATATCAAGTGCCAATAAACTTTGAAGATGTAATACACCGATCACGTGGTCAATATCGTCTTTTATCACCGGCAGACGACTGTGCCCGACTTTATGCAGCTCATCCAGCATCAAAGGACCTAAAAATTCGCTATGTTTGATGGTGCTGATTGCACCTTTTGGTGTCATGACCTCGCTTACCAACCGGTCGTTAAATGACAGCCCATTAACAATGAGCTTTCGCTCGTCCGCTGTTAATACGCCGTCTGACGTTTCTACCAAATGCTGCAATTCGTGACGAGATCCCAGTGTAGTCGCCGCAGCTACAGGTGACACCGAACGGATAAGCTTAAAATATGTCGGATGCTGGTCAGCGACCTTCAGCCAAAATGGTTCGACGTAGGCATAGGCCTTGCCTGAAACAAACCGAATGGGCTTCAACCGAGCGATAGCGCCGTACTCGAGTGCCAGGATAAGCGCAGCGATCGTCCCAATTAACCACCCGAACGTCGTGACCAGCAAAAGAACCGACAGCACAAGAAGGAGCGCTGTTTTGATGCGAATCGCAGACATTACATCACCCAGCAGTGCGGCACGACGCAGATGATCCTTTGCTTTCCCATCGCCAGATGACGCACGTCGCTCCAACTCAAAGGTACTGAGCGATGCCATGGTTGGCTGCATCGCAGCAACCAGCAGTAACCCAAATACCGTCAGTAGCGTCAGGATAAAAAGAAACGTAAACATGATACGTCTATTGTACAACAGTGGCGGCCCTTCGCCTGCTATAATAAAGACAGCAGATAATAAGGAGTGTGTGTGAGTAAATTAACTTGGATTATTTTTAGCGTGATCGTCGCCGGGCTTCTGGTGACATTAGTCGTCGCATCGCGAAGCGGCAACCCAGCGATTGATGTGAGCAACGTCGACGCCAATACAGTTCAGCCAGCAAGTGACATGAACGGCAACATTGCCGACCACGTATACGGCAAGTCCGACAGTAAGGTACTACTCATCGAATATGGTGATTTCCAGTGCCCTGGCTGCGGTAAAGCACATCCTCGTATCAAGGCAATCGTCGAAACATACAAGGACCAAATCGGTTTTGTGTTTCGCAATTTCCCACTGACCTCGATCCACCCGAACGCCCGTGCTGCAGCGGGTGCAGCCGAGGCAGCTGGTCTACAGAACAAATACTGGGAAATGCACGACCAGATATTTGAAACACAAAGTGCCTGGGAAAACCTGACCGGAACAGAGCGAGCAAAT
>CALMQN010000130.1 GCA_937872185.1 uncultured bacterium | reverse complement strand
CGGCAAGGCCTTTTACAAGTAGAGTGTTTAAGAGAGGGCTACTCCATTACCCCACTGATGTTCGGTATTTGTTCTATATTTTTTTGAAATATCGAATATGAAAAAACATATATAAATACAATAACAACAAAAAAGCAAATAACTGTCAACAAGAGAGTAGTAGTGTGCCTGAAATGTTTTCACGTATACAGCAAGCAGACTATACAACGATTGTGGATAAGTCTGTGTGATGGCCGTGGTATCAGCGACTACAGCCGCATGCATACAACGAATGTTAGTACGCGTACACGAGGCACAACGTATAACAGGTATGACATACGTACATGAACACACGTTAATTGTAACCACTACGTTCAAGAGGGGTTGGTCGTAAAAATGGATATTATAAAGACGTATGTGTAATCATCTATTGTCAGTATATCTAATGTCGTAAAAGGTATATTGTGCGACGTAAGAACTATATCTCAATATCACACACATACTCACGCTCATTCATGTTCTGCTGCTTATGCCCGAGCGATTTATTATACGCACGCTTCTCTACCTGCCTGGCCCGCGGTATTATTGCATTGACGTGCTGCCTGTTTTTCGCATATGCATATGTATGCGCAATTTATCATTCAATTACTGCAAATCATAACTGTTCTAATTATGTTCTATAGTTTGTCTTCACGATAATGGGTGGATCAAGCAACAGCACTGCCCTTTTAGAACAGATACGATAAACCAAACTTATTTGTGATCGATATGGAGGTTCTGATCGACAGGAGCAAGTGCGGGTTGGTCAGATGATGATGAATGCGCATGTGAGTCGCCGTCGGCCGCTGCAGGCTTTTTCTTACGTGAGCGGGTTCGTTTACGCTTAGCAGGTGCCGAGCCGTCGCCGTCGGTACCCGGAGTCGTCTGCGCGCTGATAGGCGCTGCT
The DNA here is from genome assembly GCA_937872185.1 of uncultured bacterium. Taxonomy (GTDB): domain Bacteria; phylum Patescibacteriota; class Saccharimonadia; order Saccharimonadales; family Saccharimonadaceae; genus UBA1547. The sequence continues at coordinate 6,314 of CALMQN010000130.1, read as the reverse complement.
GATTTGGCGCCAGCGTCAATTGGCCATTGTTTAGCCTGGGTCTGTGATTGTGGCTGCTGTTGCGGCTTTTGCAGATGTGGGGGCGGGGCGATAGCCAGTGATATCTCGGCTTCGATCTCTGCCCTACTGCGGCTGTATATGCGGCGTGTGTTTTCGATGATGCGACCGGTGTTGTCGGTTTGTGGTGATGGAAGGATAAGCGTGCTGGCGCTGAATGCTGGTGCCTTCTCTCCCCCGATGACCATGTTGATAATAAAGTTGCGGTTGTGCATCTGCAGAAGATCTGTTGGCTCGAACTGTGGTTCGAACTGTTTGGCCAGCATTGGTGCGTCATCGGCCGAGACACGGAACGATATCATGGTGCCAACGTTGCCGAATACCGCGTCGCGAACAGTCTCGGTCATCTGTGAAATATACTGGTTGGCAACGGTCAAGTTAAGGCCATATTTACGCGCTTCGGACAGAATGGTCGCAAACGAATCGGTTGCAAAGTTCTGGAACTCATCCACGTATAAATAGAACGGACGACGATCTTCGATCCGTTCGATGTCGCTTCGGCTCATTGCGGCTAGTTGGATTTTGGTCACCATAAAGGCACCCAGAATGGCGGCATTGTCCTCGCCAATGAGGCCTTTTGACAGATTGACGATCAAGATTTTACCTTCGTCCATTATTTGGCGAATGTTAAACGTGCTCTTTGGTTGGCCAATGATATTACGAATGATTGGGTTGGCCGTAAAGGCACCGACCTTGTTCAGAACAGGCGCGATGGCCTCGGACACAAACTTGTCGTTCCAACTGGCAAACTCGACTTTCCAGAAATTCAATACCACGGTGTCTTGGCAGTATTCGAGTGTTTCGTTACGGAATTTTTTGTCAGTTAGCATACGCGTAATATCAAGCATGGTCGTTGTCGGACGATCGAGTAGTGCCAAAATGGTATAACGCAGGATGTATTCCAAACGTGGGCCCCATGACTCGCCAAACATGCGCTTAAGCACGCCGATGACTTCACTGCTGATGTTGGTCTTTTGTGCCGGATTGGTGACCTCTAATGGGTTGAAGCCCAGTGGATAGGCCGTGTCGGCTGGGTTAAAATACACGACGTCTTGCAGGCGTGATCCTGGGATGAAGCGCATGTTGTTGACGGCAAAGTCACCGTGCGGGTCGATGATGGCGTAGCCCTGGCCGTGGAAGATGTCGCTGAGGGCAAATAGCTCTAGTGTACCGGTCTTGCCCGCCCCTGTTTGACCGATGATATAGACGTGACGTGAGCGGTCAGAACGCAGCATGCCAAACTGGTGATTGATGCCACGGAAATTGGTCAGCCCAAAGGCACTGATGTTTTCATCGATGGCCGGATTGCCGGTGATCAGTGGGAGTTTGGCTGGTGGTTCGGCCGTCTTGCTGCTGGCCCAGACGATGTTTGGTGTTTCTACGTTGGTGTGTGGCAAGTGATACACACTGGCTAGTTCTTCGATGTTTAAAATAAAGCCGTGATCAGCAAATGAACGATTGCGGTACCTGGCCAGGTCTTCTTTTTTAAAGCTGGCGCCAGACATTTTGAATCCGTTCAGATTGGTGCTGTTGAATTGTTTGAAGGTACCCACAATCGCCTGCATACGCAAACGTCCATTAGCAGTGCTTTCGCCCAGGTATGCCAAGCGAATTTTGACATCGTATCCCAATTTGGTCGATTTAGTCGCAGCTTCGGTGACACGGGTCTTACTGCGATCAGATAGTTCTGGCGCAGCAGCAGGCTTGCCGTCTTTGCCGGTCTCTGGTGGTTTCCAGAGTGCTTCAAACAGCCCCGCAAACCAGGCTAGTCCCCCACCCGATCCAAAACCGGATGACGATTTGCCTTTTTTAACATCACTGATCCACTTGTCTGATCGTTTATGCCAGTCATCGGCAATCGGTCGGGCCAAGATCTGAATCCAGACCTCCTCGCCTGTCGATTCAAGTTTTGCCAGCGTTCCGGTGATACCAGCAAGGGGGTCGACCTCGAAGCTTTGGAACGTTTTAATTGGCAAAAATTCACTGTCAGTCAGTGTGATTTCGGCGCTGTAAACCACGCCGTGATCGCGTTCGTGACCAACGTAATCTTCATCGGCTTCGCGAATTTGGACGCTAGGATACTGTGAATAAATCTGTCCTTCGACAAAGCTACGGAGTGTTCGGGGCACCCAGACGTAAAAGCGGATTTGACCATTCACCGAGGCGATTTCAAAACTAAGGTGTTCTTGTACGCCGTTATTCAGCTTTAGTTCGTTCTTATCGCGAAAAATACCATGCAAGCTCGCAAATAGTTGTTCGGCGGCGAGTTCTTTTTTATCGTTGTCCTTCGGAATCTCAAGGATTAACAGATCGCTTTCGACGTCCATAACGGCATCGATTTTACGATAATTACGCCAGGTCAAGAATGCCAGAAGAAGCACCACTGGTAACCAAACGTACCATTGTAATAAGAATGTGATAATTGTTGAAATAACGCCCATAATCTACCCTTGTATTGTCTCACCTGTAAAGGAACTTGGCAACGCTTGTGGCTACCTGGCTGATTATTCCGCCAACGCGTAGGTTGCTTTTGCAACACGCTTGAATTGTGGCTTGCTTTGCAGGTTAAGCAAAATAGTTGTTTCTTTCACCTGGCGACTTTTCAGAACGCGTTTGACGATTTCGTCGCGGTGCAGTGGTGTATCAGATTTTTTCAGTACATCAGCGATGATGTCAGATACAGTCCCCTTCGAGAAGCCCCAGCTGTCGAGTGCGTAGATACCGCGGCCGATCAGCACAAAGCGCTTGTCTTTGATCAGTTCGTTGTGAATTGCCTGTGTGGTAACGTCTTTACGTTTAAAGCTGCTGTCTTTGATTGATCCGGCAATGTCAGAAAAGTGCATTGGTTTACCCTTTTCGGCCAAGATAACGTAAATCTTGTCACGAATGTTTTTTGGGTTAACGGTTGGCCATTTGACCAGTCCCCAACTGTCTTTCAGGTGTGCCAGCAATTTGCTGACGCTGGCTAGTGCGCGGACGTGGTCTGGGTGCTCGTAGTTCAACTGAGTGTGCAATTGTTCGATGGTCAGTGGTTCGCCGTGGGCTTTGATGGTTTTAACGATAGCGTCGACTTCGGCGCGAATTTTCTTTTCATCACCGTATTCACGGATACCAACAGAGTGGAAATAATTGTCGTTTTCGCTCACAACAGTCAGGTTTGGTGCCAGTTCGGCAATAAAGGCCACGTGAGCACGTTCGCGCTGGTCGGTTGTTTTACCGAGCAGACGGTCGGCCAGGTCTTGGACACGAGCAATACGGCCAAGGTCAGACAGATTACGAACGAAGACCTTTTCAAAGGCGCCAACTGATTCGATTTTGCCGTCTTCGGCAGCGATCTTTAGGCGAATAAGGATCGCCTTTTCTAGCTGACGAACACGTTCACGGGTGATGCCAAGCAGCTCACCGATCTGTTCCAGTGTCTCACGGCGGTCGTACAGACCAAATCGACGGGTAATGATTTCGCGCTCGCGCTCTTGGTCAATAATAGATAAGATCTCGTTCACGCCGGTCTTCAGGTCGACAGTAGTTTCTTGGTCTGTTTGTCCGCTCATTATCTGGGTATTTCCTCTCAGCCGCACCACTGGATTGTCATAATTTATATTGTATTCTGTGTACATTATACAAGATTATATTTGTAATGTCAAACATCTCGTACTCTTGACTCATTATAGCATGTAATCGACATGTCTTGTAAAGGGTGTTGTGAGACTTTTTATATATGAGCGATATGATATAGGACCCCTGGAAAGCGAAAAGCCCCACGTCATCAGTGGGGCCTTTCGGCACTGATGACATGAGGCGTTCCCCCGAAGGACTAGTAGATGTCTACGTAGTCGCGGGAAGCATCGGCGTCGTCGAGCGAGTTGCTTACCGGCGGCGCGCTGACGTCTGCGAAGACACCGCGAGTGAAACCGTCGATCAGCTGCTGCGCACGATTCGTCGCGTCAGTGATCGCCGTGCCAACGTCGCCCACTTTGGGGGTGGATTCGGTAAACACGACCTCGTGCGTCTTCAGCATCGGCAGCAACGTCGCCAGTGCCTGCTGCAACTGCAGACGAGTAGACTCGTCGCTGCTGGCAGTGATGGTCAACGTGACGTCGGTAGTTGCTTCCTCGTTGGAGGAACAGACCGCCGCCACGTCCGAATCGTCAAGGTGTGCGAACACCGATGACAGTTCGTTGCAGATGATGCCGACAATCTTGCGATCGCCGAAAAATGCCGGTGACGTTCTGAGTATGACAAAAAGTGTCATTGGGGACTTCCTACTTCCTGGTTGTGGGGTACGCGCGGATGCGTTAGTTCAGGGGGAACTTGTTTATATTATAGCACTAATGCTTAATAAAGTCAATATGGGGGGTGTGTATAAGCTACGATTTTGTTGCGCGTTTTTTGGCAGGGGCCTTTTTGCGCGTGGTCTTTCGTGCGGCAGGCTTTTTGGTAGTTGTTTTGCGGCCAAAGCGTCCTTTTTTAGCGGCAGGTGCAGCAGCGAGCATCTCTTTGGCTTGATCGTGCGTGATTGACTGTGGTTCGACGTCTTTGGGGATTTTGGCATTCTTGGCGCCGTCCGTAATGTACGGGCCATAACGACCGTTTAACACCTTAATACCATCGCCAAAGTCGGCAATGTTCTTTTCGGCCTCGGATTTTAATTTGGCGGCATATAATTCGCGTGCCTCACTGAGCGTGATGGTATGTGGATCGAGTGGTTTGATGCTGACAAACAGCTTGTCGATCTGAATATACGGCCCAAAGCGACCAATATTTGCCTTAATTGGCAGGCCTTCGGCGGTTTCACCAACAAGACGCGGTAGCGTGAAGGCGTGCAGCGCTTGGTCCAGGGTTACCGTTTCGATTTTGGTGCCAGCTGGCATTGGTGCAAACTGTGGTTTGTCCGATTTGTCTTCGCTGTCCCCTAGCCCCAGTTGTAACATTGGGCCAAAGCGGCCAAAGCGCGCCAGGATTGGTTTGCCGCTTTTAGGGTCGATGCCGATTTCGCGGGCTTGGGCCACGTCCGACCGTTTGATATCGCCAGATTTTTCGATCAGTTCGTGGAATGGTGTATAAAACTCTTGTAGCATGTCGTTTCGGGGTAACTTGCCCTCTGCAATAAGGTCGAATTCTTGCTCGACATGAGCTGTAAAGTCATAGTCCACTACTTGCGTAAAGTTGTTGGTTAAAAAGTCAGTTAGGACTTCGCCACCAGGGGTCGGAACAAGCTTGCCGCGATCAGATCCGGTGTTTTCCTGAAGGACTTGACGTACGACGTCGCCATTTTCGCCCACCAACTCGATAGAACGGCTTCGCTCCGGGTCTGACAAGAGCCCCGGCGTCTGGTCAGACTCGGGCTGCAGATGTTCTTTCTCGTCGGCGTTCGAATGGCCGCCCCCTGCTGGTGAGTATGACAGCTGTATGACATCACGCGGCGTGCCTTCGCCCTCGCCTTTTTCGGCGTATCCGCGGACCTGGACGGTATTAATAATAGTGGCGTAGGTTGAAGGGCGGCCAATGCCGAGGTCTTCTAATTTTTTGACGAGCGCACCTTCGCTATAGCGCGCTGGTGGGCGTGCAAAGATTTGACGGGCGGTTGCGACCGCTAGATCTAACGTGTCGCCAGATGTGACTGCTGGCAGTATGTCGGCGTCTTTTTTACTGCCACCGTATACTTTCAGGAATCCGTCAAAGATAATGACTTCGCCTTTGGCTTCAAATTTTTGCGTTGCTGTCGAAATATCGATAGTGACGGTCGTTTTTTCCAGACGAGCGGGGGCCATTTGGCTGGCGAGGGTACGTGAGCGGATCAGTTTGTATAGTTTTTGGTCGTATTCGTTGCTGGTTGCATGTTCAAGCGCCATGTTGGTTGGACGGATTGCTTCGTGGGCTTCCTGGGCGCTGGCGTTTTTGGTTTTAAACGTGCGGACCTGGCTGTACTGTGGGCCATAAGCGCTTTTAATATAGTCGGCCGCTGCGGCAATCGCCTGTCCGCTTAGGTTAACCGAGTCGGTACGCATGTAGGTGATCTTGCCCTCTTGGTAGAGTTTTTGCGCTGATGACATGGTTGCTTTTGCACTAAACCCAAGGCGGCTGTTGGCGTCCTGCTGCAGGGTGCTGGTAGTAAATGGTGCACCAGGGTTGCGCACGCTAGGGCTGGTGGTGACGGCGCTGACGCTAAAGGCCGCGCCGGTAAGTGATTCCAAAAAGGCTTGGGCCTCGGGCTCAGTATTAAAGCGCTGCGGCAGTTCGGCTTTTAGTTGGTCGCT
>CALMQN010000129.1 GCA_937872185.1 uncultured bacterium | reverse complement strand
TTGCTTTTCGCCATCTTACAACACCTCCTCTAACATTGCGCCGGTGTGCCTGACTAGTCGCATGACTTTTCCATAACTTTGACGGGTCGAACCCAAGACGCCGATATAACTGCGGTCGCTATATGGAGATCGAAACCGGCTGATAATCAAGCTTGCCCCGCTGGTCTTGCCGATCGGGTTTTCTGATCCAATAAAGACGTTCAGCGGTTCGTTTGGCACCGCTTCTCGCAGCCATGGTTCCAAGTTGTCCAGCAGTCGTGCGACTGCTTGCGCATGGTCTGTGCCCGCAAACTCTGGTTGTGAAAACAAGTTGCCAATACCACTTAAATACAGTTCGTCACCGATGGTTGCAAACCCCAGGTTGTGAGTCAAATCAACCAGACTATCAACGGCGCTCCTAATAGCGCGGTCAGCTCGATCGGTCTGGTTTCCTACACGTGCTTCAATCGCCCTCGCACTGCGATCAATCAATACACTTTGGGGCTCGTTAGCATGCGCTTCATTCAGCGTATTTACGTACAAGCGATAACCAGCATCGGTTGGCACTCGGCCGGCACTCGTATGCGGTTGCGCAATGAGGCCCATTTCCTCTAGACGCGCCATTTCACTACGAATCGTAGCGCTTGAGACATTAAACAATTTAGCAAGCATCACGCTACCAACTGGTGCAGCGATTTCTGCATGCTGTTCAATAATGGCTGCAAGGATCTGCATTTGGCGATCTGTCATGACCATATTGTAGCTCGATTTGGCACTCTATGTCAATGAGTGCTAAAGCAGTCCAAAGCGGCTACAGTACGCTTCATATATTCCCCTTGTAAATTCGTCCTATTTTGCTTATATTTATAGGTAGTACAAAGAGAGAAAGAGGGAGTATATGGCACTAGGGAAAATCGAGATCATTTTACTAATTGCACTTGTAATTATTTTGCTGTTTGTGGGCGCAAAAAAATTACCTGAGTTAGCACGTGGCATTGGCCAATCGGCGAAAGAACTGAAAAAAGGCTTCAAAGACGACGAACCTGAAGAAGTTGAAAAAAAGACCACGAAGAAAACAACTAAAAAATAGTAGGGGTGGCCGGTGCGTAAAAAACTGCGAGATTCGCAACCAGCAACGACAGTTATTGATCATATACGCGAACTGCAAAAACGCTTGTTCGTGTCTGTTATTGCGTTGATTGTTGCGGGTATCGCTGTATACCTGTTTTACGAACCGATCCTTACACTTTTGCGCTCACCTCTCGACGCACCGCTGTATTACACCAGTCCAGCCGGTAGTTTTGCCTTCGTTATGAAGATCTGTCTTATGGGCGCTCTGGCGGTTACCATACCCGTCATTATCTATAACATCATCATGTTTGTGCGCCCGGCCTTCATTGCCGCACTGCCGCTGCGCCGCGTCTACCTCACGACGCTATTTTCTGCAGGCCTAGCGCTTGCAGGTGCTGCCTTCGGATTCTTTTTCATCATCCCTGGCGCCCTGCACTTTTTTGCCGGCTTTCAGGTTGACGGTCTGAGCGCTCTGATATCAGCCGACAGCTATCTTGGATTTGTGACCAATGCCATCATAACCTTTATTATCCTGTTTCAGTTACCCCTGGTCATCGCATTCATCGACACCATCAAACCGCTCAAACCGCAGTCACTCTTTAAGGCAGAAAAGTGGGTCATCCTTGGCAGCTTAGTTATCAGCTTCTTGGTGCCATTTGCGCTTGATCTGACCACCAGCCTGCTGATTGCACTGCCAATCATCGCCCTCTATAACCTCTCAATCGTTATCGTGGTTGCTCGTCACTCACAAGCAAAGCGACGTATACTCGCTGCTGAACGTTCGATGCAGAACGTTGCACGCATCCCATCATCTGACCTGTCGCTCAGTGACATTTCGTTCGAAAGCCTGTTAGGCGAATTGCCCGTAACACCTGTAGTGCAGGCCCAGCCCGTGCTTGTTGCTGCTCCAGCTGCCATTATCTCTAAGGATCGTCGCCCAGGTATGGACATTCGACCGCGACAGGTAAAACCTGCGCCGGTTGCGCCAGCACCATGGGTACACCGGGTGCACGAACAAATCGCGCCCAACCCGCGTGCACGCATCATTTCAGATATGGCCCCACGGCGCGTAAGTGCCTAGTCTCTTTTTAGCATCACGGTGAAAGCTTCGGATGGAATATCAACTTTGCCGAAGCGCTTCATACGCTTTTTCCCCTTGGCTTGTTTAGCCAAGACTTTCTTTTTACGCGTGACGTCACCGCCGTACAGGCCCGTCGTCACGTCTTTTCGATACGCCGACAAATCAGCACGCGCGATAAACTTGCCGCCAATCGCCGCTTGCAAAGCGACCTGAAAATTTTGACGAGGAATGACTTCTTTTAATTTATCGACAATGCTTCGCCCAAGATACTGCGATTCACTGCGAT
>CALMQN010000128.1 GCA_937872185.1 uncultured bacterium | reverse complement strand
ATAGAAAACAGCCTCATAAAATACCCATGGTGACTGTGTCACGATCGGCTCGCCTGGCTTACCTTTTTTAGCAATTTCCCTGACAACTTCGCCAGTCGTTACTTTCAGGTTTGTGTTTTTATTGTAGTTTCCGAAATAATAGACGTTCGAAATACCAAAGCCCATGCTTACCACCACAATGCCGATAATAACTGCGCGCCAGATCGGACGGAGCTTTTTGATACCAAGTGCCAACGTCACGCCAGCAAACAGCGCAAAGCCTGCAGCTGACGGAATAAGATATCGTTCGACAAACGACGAGCGCAGCGGCGGTAGCGATACCAGTAGCAGTAGCACAACCGGCACAAGCGCAATCGCCACGATCAACAAATAATTCTGTCGCTGCTTTTTGCCGAGCGATCGATACAAATTAATACCAAATACAACAAGACTCACGCAAATAACAGCCAGCGCAACCCCGTACCAACCAGTGGCCTGATCATGCTGCAGATAAAACAAAAGATTGGTCATATAATTTGTGACAGTGTCAGCACTAACAGGTCCGATCCAAAATCCAGTGGCCTGAATAATCGTAAGTTGGATCAGCATGAATGGTAGCCACGGCAGGAACAGCCCCACAGCAACGATATGCGCCAGTACCCAGTTTTTACTAAAGAATGCTTTGCGAAGTGCTTTGCCGCGAACGCCTGTTTGACGCGTGACGTACAGACGCCATGCCCAATGCGCCAACCATATCAGCGCCATAAAGTAATGGGTCCACATACCAAGCCCCACCAAAATGCCATATATCACCCAAGGCAGACGGCGTTTTGACACCACGGCAAACGTTAACGTATAGGTCGCCGCCAGCGCAATCGTCGTCGCCAGTGTATACATACGGGCTTCTTGCCCATACCGTATCAGCATTGGCGACAGCACCAAAAACAGCAGACTCACCCATGCTGCCCGACGACCAAACAATCGCCGAACTAACAAAAAACCGAAGGTAATCGCACTTGCACCAAATAATACACTGAGCGATCGGAAGGCCAGTTCAGTTGTACCGAACAAACTTATCCACGCTTTTAATATCCAATAATAGAGCGGAGGATGAACATCGGTCGCCGTGTAGCGCGCAATATCAAAAAAATTAAACTGCGAAATGTAGGCGCTAAACGCCTCGTCAAACCAGATCGTTGATTTGGTAATAGTCACGAGTGTCAGCGTCGCAAAGATGACTAAGCCAATCGCAAGCACGACCCAATCAAGACGTGGTCGCGAGCGAATAATGTGTGTGGCAGATGCAAAGATATTCTTCATAACAATCAGTCCTTCTATCATAGCGCGAGACAGCCCGTCAGGCAACTGCTGTCTCGACCCAAAAAAGTCGCTCGACCACTGGAATAATCACCCGATATAGTCTATAATCGCTCAGGTACCGCACATCGGGGTGTGGCGCAGTTGATAGCGCGCTCGGTTTGGGACCGAGAGGTCGAAGGTTTGAGTCCTTTCACCCCGACCACATAGTATTTTCGCTAAAATCCACCATCATATCGTATGGTGGATTTAGCTTTATAACAGATACAGAATTGTCGCCAGCACGTAGATTAAACACTACATCACGGGACACTGCGGCTTCTTCAATCAAATCTGACGTTTCAAGTATAGTTTTAAGATACGAACGGACAAGTTCAACAAACTCCTCACGTGTAGGCAACGCCCTACGCAAGTCGTCTAGCTCTTTTTGTGTAGTTGTTATAGTGGCGTTGACGGCGTTAATCTGTGCCTGATGAAACTCTAGTTTACCAGCGTGATGTTTCTTATACGTCTCTGGTTCTTCAACCTGAAAGGTTTGGTATTTTGAGTACATATCTTTTTGACGTTTAAGCTCCGTCTTAGCCTCTATAAGCTTGCGTTTTGCTATATCCTTGTCTATCGCTACTTGTTTTTCAATACGGCTAATGTACTGTTTATGAGC
>CALMQN010000127.1 GCA_937872185.1 uncultured bacterium | reverse complement strand
GCAAATCTTCGCTTGCCTTTGATACTATCTATGCCGAGGGCCAACGCCGTTACGTTGAAAGTCTTTCCAGCTACGCCCGTCAGTTTTTGGGACTTATGGAAAAGCCTGATGTTGATCAGATTGACGGCCTAAGCCCAGCGATTAGTATTGACCAAAAATCGACCAGCCGTAATCCACGCTCAACCGTTGCAACCGTGACAGAAATCTATGATTATCTGCGTCTGTTATATGCCCGCATTGGGATTCCACATTGTCCTGTTTGTGGTAAGCCAGTGACGCGTCGCACCAGCGAGACGATTATTGATGAAATTATGAAATTGCCAGATAGCGCTCGCCTGATGATCTTGGCGCCTATTGTTGCCAGCAAAAAAGGTGAGTTTGCTCACATTCCGGAACAATATCGTCGTTTAGGCTTTGCTCGTGCCCGCGTCGACGGCGTGGTTTACTCACTAGATGAGTTTCCAGAACTGGATAAAAAATACAAACACGATATCGAAATCGTGGTTGATCGTATTGCCTTGTCGCCTGACATGCTTGGCCGCGTGACTCAGTCAGTTGAGCAGACGCTCGAGATTGCTGACGGTATTATCCAGGTATTAAATGTCGATTCGAATGAAGTGACGACGTTCAGTCAGCGCTATGCTTGCTTGGACCACCCAAATGAAGACATCCCCGAACTTGAACCACGCCTGTTTAGCTTTAACGCGCCACAAGGCGCCTGCCCTGTCTGTACGGGACTCGGCAGCCGATTGGAAGTTGACCCAAGCCTGGTGTTTAATCCAAACCTGACGATTGCCGAAGGCGCGATTCGCCCGTATAACCGCGTTAATAGTGACGCATGGTATATGAAGCGTTTGGCAGAAGTCGCCAGTGCCCATGGCTTTAGCTTGCAGGTGCCTGTTCAAGATTTATCACCTGAAGATTTAGAAAAGGTACTGTACGGAACCGGTGCTCAGAAATACACCGTGCAACTGGGCGGTGGACGAACATATGAATCGACATACGAAGGTGTCATCCCGAATCTGGAGCGTCGTCACAAAGAGACCGACAGTGAATTTATGCGTAAAGATATCGAACGATTTATGCGCGAGCGCGAATGCCATGCATGTGGCGGCGCGCGCCTGAAGCCAGTTGTGCTGGCGGTGACTGTTCATGGCCTGAACATTATGGATATTTGTAATTTGGGTGTTGATGCTGCCTTGGATCTATTCGAAAATAACCTGAAGCTTAACGACCAAGAACAGTTTATTGCCGCCCAGATATTTAAAGAAATTAAATCTCGTCTGGGCTTTATGAGTAATGTCGGTCTGAATTATCTGGAGCTGTCACGCGCCGCCAACACGCTGAGTGGTGGTGAAGCGCAGCGTATTCGTTTGGCGACGCAAATTGGATCGGGTTTACAGGGCGTGCTGTACGTGTTAGATGAGCCATCAATTGGCTTGCACCAACGTGACAACGATCGTTTGATCGGCACACTGAAGCATTTGCGCGACCTGGGTAACACTGTACTTGTGGTTGAACACGACGAAGACACGATTCGTCACGCTGATTATCTGCTGGACATTGGTCCTGGTGCTGGTATTGCGGGTGGTCATGTGGTTGCTGCCGGGACGCCGGACGAAGTTGCGAAAAACAAGGATAGCATTACCGGCCGTTATTTGTCGGGTATTGAAAAGATCGATGTGCCGAAAAAGCGCCGTACAATCATGCAAGATCGCCAGCTGATTGTCCGCGGTGCGCGCGAAAACAACTTGAAGAACATCGACGTTGCTTTCCCGTTGGGCGTGATAACGGTCGTTAGTGGCGTCAGTGGGTCGGGCAAATCGACACTCGTTAATGATATCTTGGCGAAGGAACTTTCAGCACGCCTGCACCGATCACACGAGATTCCAGGAGCACACGAAAATATCGAAGGCATCAAACACCTTGATAAGGCAATTATTATTGACCAGTCGGCGATTGGCCGAACCCCGCGCTCAAACCCCGCGACCTATACGGGTGTCTTTACACCTATTCGCGAGCTATTCGCAGGTACGCCCGAAGCAAATATTCGCGGATACAAGGCCGGACGGTTTAGCTTTAACGTCAAGGGTGGTCGCTGCGAAAATTGTCAGGGTGATGGTGTTATCAAAATTGAAATGCA
>CALMQN010000126.1 GCA_937872185.1 uncultured bacterium | reverse complement strand
CTGCCTTCCCACAATCCATCATCCCCATACGCTTCGCCGTATTTCACAATACCGCCATCAATTTGATACACGTCCGTGAACCCACGTTTTTTCATCATGCTAGAAATGACTTCACAGCGAACACCACCGGTACAATAGGTAACGATCTTCTTATTCTTCAAATGGTCGTATTTGTCACTTTCAAGCTCAGCAATAAAATCACGAGATGTATTGGTGTTGGGTACGATTGCATTTTTGAACTTACCAATCTTTGCCTCGTGTGCATTACGACCATCAAAAAACACGACGTCGTCACCATATGCTTCGACCAATTCGTTGACCTGTTTTGGCTTTAAGTGAATACCGCCGCCTACGACGCCCTTTTCATCAACATCAAATTCATCGTCGCTATTTTTAAACCCAACTAACTCGCGACGTGCCTTAACACTCAACCGCGGGAAATCCTCACGCGATCCGTCGCTCCATTTAAACACCATGTTTTTGAACGCTGCGAACTCTTTTGTCGCTTTTATGTATGCTTTGACATCATCAATGTCGCCGCCGACAGTACCATTGATCCCGTGACGTGAAATCAAGATACGGCCACGCAGGTTAAGGCCCGAGGCAAGCGTTTTTTGCCACAATTTTACCGCAACCGGATCAGCGATTGGCGTAAATGTGTAGTACAGGATAATTTTTTGCATCGAACACCATTATACTATATAATTACCCTACTATGATCTGTTAAGATCCTCTACTCGCTCACGATCGGACGTGCCGATCCAATGACGATACACCATCTACCATCTTTAATACCAACAAGGAGCGCCAATGGCGAGAGAGCTGTATATATTAGAATCTGATAAACGTTGGGCGCGCGAGCGTATCGCAGCGCTTGAGAAAGAAATACAAGAGCTTGGCCCAGAGTTTTATGATGTATTTAACCAATCATCTGAAACATGGCATGACAACGCGCCTTTCGACGCGCTGCGCGACCGCCAAGCGGTGTTGTTTGCGGAGCTATCAAACTTAAAAGCAATCCTGCGTGATTCGCTACCGTCAACACCAAGGCTGAAAAAATCGACGGTCGGCATTGGATCAGTCGTAACGCTTCAACACGGCGACGCCACACGACAACTACTTATCGCCGGCGATTGGACGCCGCGAAGCGGGGCAACTGAAAATAATATCACTGTTGTCAGCAGTCAATCACCTATGGGGGTTGAGCTCATCGGGAAGAAGCTACCGTCAGAAACAACACGCGGTACAATCATTGCTATAGATAGTAAGAGTGAGCACAGTTATAATGAACCATAGACGGGAAGGTACAAAAATGGGCGTCAGCAGAAACACAATCCAACTCTACTGGGCGCAAATGCGGAAACATAAACCGACATTCTTTATTGGTCTTTTTTTCGTACCACTTTCAACATTGTGCATCGACACGTTACTGCCCTTTGCTTTCAGCCTTGCGATAGGCAGTCTCACCACCGAAGACGAAGCTGGCCTGACGCGAAGTTTGATGTTCGCAGGTGTCATTGGCGTCACTGGACTTGTCTTAAACTTCATAGGTTTTCAGCTGCTCATAAGGCATGAGGCACGCGTCCGCACCGGTTTATACAACGACACGTTTCGAGGTCTCATTAATAAAGATCTACAATTTTTCGTAAATGAAAAGGTCGGCGCTCTCACTAGTAGATTCATCGATTTCATACGCGCACACGTCGCGTTACAGGACCTACTCATCCTACGGACGCTCAGCTTCGTGTTATCTGTCGGTATCGGTCTTGCAATCGTGGCGACGCAGGCACCACTTGTCGCCCTTATCCTAGCTGCTCTCATCAGTCTAATGCTGCTACAAATTAAATGGTTCACTAAAATTCGTGCACCTTACAGGAAGAAAAGAAAAGAACTTATCGCGAGCATACACGGTGAAGCGGCCGACTCGATAACAAACAGTTTGATGGTGAAAACCTTTGCCAATGAAAACAGCGAGATACACCACCTTGAGAGACAGACCAAAGAACTCGAGAGGATATTCATTAAAGACATCAGCATATTCGGCCTGGATGGAACGATCCGTAACGTCATCATGACGGTTGCTCAACTTGTCGGTATCGCAATTTGCGCATACTTAGTCCTTAACGGCCAACTGTCTCTTGCAATCGCGGTATTCGCAATCACCTACTTACAACGAATCGCAATGCAAATTTTTGGTCTTGGTGAAATCTTGAATGGCTATGACGAAAGCCTTCTACAGGCTGCCCCAATGACAGAAATGCTCATGCAAGAAAATAGCATTGTTGATGCACCAATGGCCAAAGACATTGTCATCACCCAACCCACGATTAAACTAGACACTGTCAGCTACAGCTATCCCGATAACGACGAAGAGGTCCTGCGCGGCGTATCGATAGATATTCAAGCTGGTGAGAAAATCGGTCTTGTCGGACGCTCAGGCGCAGGCAAAACGACCATTACGCATCTTTTGCTCCGCTTTTCGGACGTGACTTCCGGTCAGATACGCATCAGCGATGTTGACATTCGAGACATCACACAGCAGTCACTACGCCGTGCTATCGCTTACGTTCCGCAAGAGCCGATGTTGTTCCATCGCAGCCTGCGGGAAAATATAGCATACGGGCGTCTTGATGCAACAGACGCCGAAATCAGTGCCGCGGCAAAGAAAGCCAACGCTCTCAGCTTCATCGACAAGCTCCCACATGGTCTCGACACTCTTGTCGGTGAGCGCGGCGTCAAACTATCCGGAGGTCAAAGGCAGCGTGTCGCAATCGCCCGGGCGATCTTAAAGGATGCTCCAATCCTGATACTTGATGAAGCAACATCGGCTCTTGATAGCGAAAGCGAAAAACTAATCCAGGATGCCCTGGATAAATTGATGCATGGACGGACCAGCATTGTCATCGCCCACCGCCTATCAACCATCGCCAAACTTGATCGCATCATCGTGCTAGACGAAGGTCGCATTGTCGAACAAGGTACTCACACAGACCTTCTTGCTCATAAGGGCATATACGCCAAACTATGGGCACACCAATCTGGCGGGTTTATCGAAGAATAAACAAAGATCCGCTCAAATGAGCGGATCTTTTATACCGATAGTCTAAGGACTTATTCGGTCTTTGCGTCTGCTTCGGCAGCTGGCGCATCAGCAGCGTCACCGGCTGGTTCATCAGCAGCAGTTGCGTCTTCGATAACACCATCGCCTGCAGCAGCTTCGTTTGCAGCCTGCAGTGCAGATGGTTCGTAGACGTTCGCGATCACCAAATCAAGGTCTTGTTCGTGATCGGCAAACTCAACGCCTTCTGGCAGCCTCAGGTCAGCAAGTGTTAGCTTGTCTTCGTCAGTTGCAAGATCGATAATCGAAATCTCAAGTGATTCAGGCAGGTCAGCCGGAATGGCACGAATTTCGACATGCTCGATAGCCTGCAAGACTACCAGACCAGCGCGTTCAGCAGCACTTTCGCCCAAACCAATCAGGTGAATTGGTACTTCGGTAACGATCTTGTCATTTTTGTTAATGGTATGAAAGGCAACGTGACGTAGCACGTGCTTAACAGGGTCCATGTCGATCGATTTGATAATTGCCAAAACCTTTTTACCGTCAATAACGATGTCGACTGGTGAGTGCTTACCCGCAACGCGAGCAACCTTAGTTGTCTCGACAAGTCCAGATTGAGTCGAGATAGGTTCGCTGTCACCACCGTATACAACGCTTGGTACAAAACCATCTTTGCGTAGCTGTGCGACTTTTTTACCGACGTGCGTACGCGCATCTAATTTCAGTGAAATATTGCTCATGTGTTCTCCTTATCGGCCACTTTGGGCATTTATGTATATTCATTATACCATGATTCACGCCATCATGCACACCGTGATAAAATGGAGTCACTATGATTCCCGGAGTAGACCTACTTGATTTCATAAAAGCCGTCAGCCTTCTTGGTGTCGCACTTGTCGTTTTCGCCGAATCAGGCCTGCTGATTGGTTTCTTTTTGCCTGGCGACAGTCTGCTGTTCGCCACTGGGTTCTTAGTCCACTCGGGCGTTCTTAACCTTAACATCCACGTCGTTGTATTGGTACTGTTTATCGCCGCAGCCCTGGGTGATAGCGTCGGCTATACATTCGGCAACCGTGTGGGCAGCCGCATTTTCAAGCGCGAAAACTCGCTATTGTTTCGCCAGGAAAATATCGTTAAAGCCCAGGCTTTCTATGAAAAGCACGGTGGCAAAACGATTATCATCGCTCGCTTTATTCCTATCGTTCGCACGTTTGCGCCCGTCATCGCCGGCGTCGCAAAAATGAAATACACGACGTTTCTGACGTTCAACCTTATCGGTGCCTTTTTGTGGGCCGCTGGTGTCACGTATCTTGGTTATTTTGTTGGATCATGGTTTGAGGCAATGGGGATCCAGATCGATCACATTCTGTTACCGCTCATCGCCGTCATCATTCTGATATCAGTTACTCCACCACTGATTCATATCTTCAAAGACAAAAAACAACGTGACGCGTTTAAAAACATGGTCAAGACGCAGTTCGCTGTACTTTTCAAAAAGAAATAGATTAAAGCATTTGCTTCAGGTACTGACCGGTAAACGAGTCTTTGACCTTAGCGATCTCTTCGGGCGTACCGGTCGCAACGACGTTGCCGCCTGCCAGCCCACCCTCGGGGCCCATGTCAATCACATGGTCAGCGGTCTTAATAACATCCAGGTTGTGTTCGATAATCACCATGCTGTTGCCGCCTTCAACAAGCTTCTGCAAAATACCCAGCAGGCGTTTGACGTCGGCACTGTGAAGCCCAGTCGTTGGTTCATCCAAGATATACAATGTCTTGCCCGTTGCACGCCTCGATAGTTCGGACGCTAGTTTAATACGCTGCGCTTCACCACCGCTAAATGTTGTGGCAGGTTGTCCCAGGTGGATATAGCCCAGACCAACATCAACCAACGTATCAAGTTTGCGCGCAATCGACGGTATGTTTTCAAAAAACTTGGCGGCTTGTTCGACGGTCATTTCCAACACGTCGCTAATCGTTGCGTCTTTGTATTTAATTTCTAGCGCTTCGCGGTTATAGCGTTTGCCGTGACAGACATCACAGGTCACA
>CALMQN010000125.1 GCA_937872185.1 uncultured bacterium | reverse complement strand
CTGTTGGTAGGTACGTTGGCCGCCAGGACACTTGCGCTGTTAAAAAACAAACCCCTGTACCCTATCCACCACGTCGAGGCACATGTGTATGCCAACTTTTTAAACGAAACCGCGCCAGAGTTTCCGATGCTGGCATTGATTGTCAGCGGCGGACACAGCCAGCTGGTGTTGTTTCGCGATCACGGTGATTATGAGTTGTTGGGTCAGACCCAGGACGATGCTGTTGGTGAAGCATTTGATAAGGTTGCCAAGGTGTTGGGACTGCCCTATCCTGGCGGGCCATCGATCGCCAAGGCAGCTGCAGACGGCGACGCGCATGCCTATCAATTGCCAAAGGCAAAATTATCCGGCAAATACGATTTTAGTTTTTCGGGACTTAAGACGGCCGTTCTGCGGTCTGTTCAGCGCCAGACGGGTGTTGATTTTACTTTTCCCTCAAGCGGCCTCGCAGAGCGCTTAGATGACGTTCAGCGGGCCAACTTTGCTGCCAGCTTCCAGAGGGTTGCGGTTGAAACGCTGGTTGATAAGGCCGAACAGGCATTTCGCGATTATGCCCCCAAGTCGGTTGTGATTGCCGGTGGCGTGGCAGCCAATGCCGAGCTGCGCCGACAGTTGAGCGATCGCCTGCCACTGCAGATTGATTATGCCCCGATGAATTTGTGTACCGATAACGGCGCTATGATCGCCACTCTTGGGTATTATTACGCCCAGAAAAACAAACCGACCGATCCATTTGATTTAGAAGTGATACCCAGTCTGTCGATGACCAAAACCACCTGGTCTTAAAGGGTTAATCGTTGTTATTTACGCAACGATTTGATCTTGCGATATACTTTTTTGGCCGCCGGTAGGCCCTTGTCCCACAGGCTGTACGCAGACGAGAGCGGTTTTTCAAACGTACCCGCTAACAGCACTTCGCTGTCTGACCAGCCGCGCTTAAAGTTTGAGACGCTGTCGTTGATCAGGCCGCCCAGGTCATAGCGCGTTAGTCCCCATTCTTTCATTTTGCGAATGGCATGCCATTTCAATGCATAGTTAGCCCGCAGTTCTTGGCCCTGTCCATTCATGCCGCCGTACAGTTCGAACGCGGTGTCGGTGCTGATAGCCAGCCACAAAAAGGCAATTGGTTGGTCATCGATATAGGCTGCAAACACTGGTGAGTGGTCACCCAGCAGTGTGAAAACGTCGTAATAATATTGGTCGTCGTGCAGCATAAACTGTGCGCGTTTTGACGTTTGGTGATACACGGCCATACATTTTTCCAGGTCTTCTTTGGTGCGCACGGGTTTGATAGTAA
The DNA here is from genome assembly GCA_937872185.1 of uncultured bacterium. GTDB lineage: Bacteria > Patescibacteriota > Saccharimonadia > Saccharimonadales > Saccharimonadaceae > UBA1547. The sequence continues at coordinate 5,102 of CALMQN010000125.1, read as the reverse complement.
TACCCTCTGCTGCAGATTTACGGATGTATTGGCGTGTTTTTTTGACCATGGCGGCTAAAAGATCACTGTCGCTTTTTTCCAGATCCAAAATAATAGTGCTGGCTGGCAGGATTGTATTGGTCGATTGCTTCCAATCGGCTGGCGTTTGAAACTCGGTCACATCGGGTTCGACCGACAGCGTAACGGATTTGTAGGTGCGTTTGACGTAATCAGCGATGGCATCCAAAAAAGTTGCATCACTCCCCTGCTGTCCCACTGGCCCGCGGGGAACGTACGAAAAGGCGCGCAGTGGCAGCGGCATTTTACGCGTCAAGATTTGAGTGGCGGCGACAATCTGGTCGTGGTCATCATATGCCAGCATGCGATCGGCCGTCCAGCCGTGCGCGGCCTTAACCTGGCCCCAGCCCCATAGTTGCAGGGGGTGTCCCCCGTTTTCCAAGACATAATCATCCCATATCTGTTGGTCTGTGCACCGTTGTAACTCAATCATACCCCTATTATACCTGATAATGTCGCTCTTGAGAGTTGGACTTCGCGGGTCCTGTCGTCCGGTTTGCCCCTAAAATTTTTACGGATTACCGTAAACAATTTTGGGTGCTGCCCCACCGAACGCCACCCGTCCATAACGGCAACGGGCATGCTGTTTGCGGGTGCATCGATATGGTATAATTGACAGTGAAAACAAACACGTGAGAACCTGGGAATCGTACGTGGGCATTTTCATATGAATGAAAAAGTCTGGGTATATGTGTGTCAAAATTTCACGTGAAAAATAACATAATCAAGAAAAGAAACGCATGAGACTGGCAAAAGCTTACGATCCGAACCAATACGAGCCCAACATTTATGCATTGTGGGAGAAGAGTGGGGGATTTGCCAGTGGTCACGGTGAACCTTTTGGTGTGGTGATGCCACCGCCTAATGCCAATGGCGATCTGCACATTGGCCATGCCCTGGACATGAATTTAAAGGACATTTTGGTCCGATATAAGCGCATGAAGGGATTTGATACCGCTTTTATCCCTGGTGCCGACCACGCAGGACTGGAAACATGGGTTGTATATGAACGCGAACTGGCCAAAGAGGGCAGAAGTCGTTTTGATTTTCCGCGCGAACAGCTGTACAGCCAGGTATGGAATTTTGTCGAGAAGCACCGCGGCAATATGGAGCTGCAACTGCGGGCGTTGGGCACCAGTGCCAGCTGGAAAGACCTGGTGTTTACACTCGATGAGAAAGTAATCACGACGGTATACGGCACGTTTAAAAAATTGTGGGACGAGGGCTTGATTTACAGAGGTGAGCGCATTGTAAATTACAGCACAAAATACCAGACCAGTTATTCCGATATCGAAGTCGATCACAAGATGGAGAAGGGGACGCTGTATCTGATTGCGTATCCTACGCTAGATAAGATCGGCGAGATCGTGATTGCCACGACCCGACCCGAAACGATGTTTGGCGATACAGCCGTGGCTGTTCACCCTGACGACGAGCGGTATAAACACCTGATTGGTACCCGTGTGATGCTGCCGCTGACTGACCGTGAGATTCCGATTATTGGTGATGAATACGTTGACCCGAAGTTTGGTACGGGTGCCGTTAAGATTACGCCTGCACATGATCCAAATGATTTTGAAATTGGCCAGCGTCACAACCTAGACCGTATTCAAGTGATAGATTTTGACGGCACGATGATCAACACGCCGTCGCAGTTCTTGGGTCTGACACCAGAGGTCGCACGCAAGCGCACGCTGGCAGCGCTGGAAGCCCAAGAGCTACTGAAGGGCAAGACCGTCATTGAGCACAGCGTCGGATACGATTACAAAAGTGGCCTACCAATCCAGCCGCTTATCAAGGACCAATGGTTTTTGAAGATTCAGCCACTGGCACAACGCGCCAAGCAGGCGCTGGAGGCGGGGGACATCGCATTTACACCAGCCAGTCGCAAGCGCGTGCTGATCCAGTATCTGGATAATCTGAAAGACTGGAACCTGTCACGCCAGATCCCCTGGGGGATACCGATTCCGGCGTTTCAGAACGTTAATAACCCCGATGATTGGATTTTTGACGACCGGGTTGACGAGAAGACAATTGATGTAAACGGCACAACATATCGTCGCGAGGAAGACACTTTTGACACCTGGTTTAGCAGTGGTCAGTGGCCGTTTATTACGACTGATTTTTTGACAAAGGGTGATCTGTCGCGATTTTACCCCAATAGCTTTATGGAAACCGGCAGTGATCTGTTGGACCGTTGGATTGCCCGCATGATTATGCTGGGCCTGTACATCACTGACCAGGTGCCGTTTAAACAGGTATATATGCACGGCATGGTGATGGACGAAAAGGGTGCCAAGATGAGCAAGTCCAAGGGCAACGTGATCAATCCGATGGAGACAATTGCCACTTATGGATCAGATGCACTGCGACTGGGTATCATTGCCGGACGGAGCGCCGGCCAAAACCAAGCGTTTAGTACTGGCAAGGTAGTGGCGGGTCGTAATTTCGCCAACAAACTGTGGAACATTGCACGGTTTGTCGAAGACAAGCTGGGCGAACACTATGCACCCAATGATCCCGAACCAAAAACATTGGTTGACCACTGGATAATCCGCGAACTGAATACAGCGAGCGCAGATATCGAACGACAACTGAACCAGTATCGCTATGCCGAGGCCAGCGACAGTATGTACCATGCAATCTGGGATAACGTTGCCGACTGGTATATCGAGGCAAGCAAACAGCAGGACAATCCTGATCTGTTGGCATGGGTACTAGACACCAGTTTAAAGCTGGCTCATCCGTTTGCGCCGTTTGTGACCGAGACTATTTGGCAGACATTGTCGTGGCACGATGATGTATTGATGACGACCGCCTGGCCGACGGATTACGCGTATAACGATATTGCCGCCGCAGAGTTTGGCCAGTTGAAAGATTTGGTCAGCGAGATCCGTTTTGTGACGTCGGAACTGCCAGGTAACGAAAAGTATCGATTGTTGTTTGAGACCGACACATTGATTGCTGATAATGCAGATTTGATCAAGCGTCTGGCGAAGCTGCAAGAAGTAACGCGTGTTGATCAGGCCAAGGGCCTTCGCCTTCCAAACAGCGGTCGCGAAGCATGGTTGGATGTCAGCGAAGAAACGCTGTACGAACACCGTACTAATCTGGAAAGCCGCTTGGCTGAAGCCCACGGGGCGATTGCGATGTTTGAAGCGCGCCTTGGTAACAAGGCATACATTGAAAAAGCACCAGCCGCGCTGGTGGATGATACGAAAAAACAGCTGGAAATAAAACAAGCGTTGGTAAAAACGCTACTGGCCGAACTAGAAATTCTGAACTAACAGATTAGACTGATGGCCACGAGTAGTCGCTGCCGTAGGTGTTAACACGTAACTTTTTACTGAAGATATACTTTTTGTCGTCGTTACCGCGAGCTTGAACACGAGGTTCACTGGCGGCCAAGTGGACACGCTCGGCGTGAGTATGTGGGTCGCTGAGCTTTAAGGCAATATCAGCTGCGCCGTATGATGCAACAATGGCGGGGAGTGCGAGTGCAGTGGTTGTCGCACGGTCAATTTGTGTATCGTGAAGGAGTACGCCAAAAGAGGTGGTGAGGGTGAGGAGGATAGGGAGTGGGTTGATTATTAGTGGGTACATGTGTGTTTTTTATTGGTTTACAGATACCAATATAGCATAAGCTTTGTTTATTGTCAAGTCTATGCTCATACAGCAACGTTCTGCGAGATACGTCACGATAGTATTCATCGGGTCACTTTATGGGGGACTATCGTCCGCCTATGGCGTTCGGCCTCCGCTATCGCTTCGCAAGCCCTTTGAATACCATCATGGCGCATCTCTTTGCTCCACTTAGCGATATTAATCTACTCGTGATGATAGGGGTTACCGGCTACGATCTCTTGGGCGCGGTAGAGTTGCTCTGCCACAATCAGGCGGACGAGTTGGTGAGGAAAGACGAGAGGTGAGAGTGACCAGACGTTGTTGGCGCGGGCGTGAACAGAGTCGTCGACGCCGTAGGCGCCGCCAATGATCAGGACGACACGTTTTGATGATTCTAGCGGGCTGAGTAGAAGGCGAGATAGGGCAGGTGAGTCGAGCATTGTGCCTTTCTCGTCCAAAAGAATAACGTAATCGTTGCTATCAAGCCGTGAAAGTATGCGCTGTGACTCCTCCTCACGGGCTCCGAGGCCCTCACGAGCTGAATGAGGTAACAGCACCCATTCGAGCAAAAACGGCTGTTTGAGGCGCTTTTGGTAGCGTTCAATGCCATCGCTGATCCACGACTCGTGCTTTTTACCGATGGCGAGGACGCGGATACTCATGATGCGCGGAGTTTGTCTGCCTCGGTCTTGAGGTCGGCTGGGTCAGCAATTTTGTTCGTCTTTGCCATATGGTCAGCGATTGTAGGGTTGAGTGCCTTGTTGAGGCCAAAGATATGGACATGAGCGTGCGGGACGCCAAAGCCTTCAACGATGACGCCGACGCGTTTGTAGGTGTAGGCTGTGCGCATTTTGAGCGCCATTTGTTTTGAGACAGCCATAAGATGTTGGTAGGTGTCGTCTCGCACGTCCCACAAGTCGTCGATCTCTGCGCGTGGGATGACTAGCATATGTCCCGGCGTCAGTGGCTCGTGCGTAAGGATGACAAAACAGAGGTCGTCCTCATAGATTTTTTCTTGGAAGATGTCGCCGTTTAGGATACGTGTAAATACTGATGGTTCGTTCATATACCTATTGTACTGTAGATTGAATTGTAGCGTGGTATACTTTTTGTAGATTAACGAAAGGATATAAAATGGCAGTTGATACGAAAAACGCATCAGTACATCACGGAACAGGTTTTGCAGTTACGTCACTAGTGACTGGAATTGTTAGCTTGGTATTGTTCTTTATACCAGTTTTTGGGTTTATGTTGGGTGCTGTCGCCGTTGTGTTTGGTAGCATTAGTATGCGTCATCCAGAGGGTCGTGGCATGGCAATTGCAGGGCTCGTCACCGGTAGTGTAACCGTGCTTATTAGCATGATTATACTAGCATTTTGGCTTCTTGCTTGGACATTTGCACCTCCACAACCAAGCTACTA
>CALMQN010000124.1 GCA_937872185.1 uncultured bacterium | reverse complement strand
TACATACTCAGGCGATTGACCCTGGGATGACAAATACGTCACCGCTCTCACCATGTCCTCTACTTGCTCCCCTGCCGGGCGGTCGATCGATAATTTTATTAATGGGCCTACGTCCTTTAACCGCACTTCCAGCTGACGAGTTGTCCCGACCGGCAAGATGGCCTGCGTCACTGTATAGCCATTGCTAGACGACAGGGCGACAACACGCCCGACAAAGCCCAAGAAGCGGTTGCTGGCCACCGTTGCACCCTGTTCAAGTGCAACACCGCTATCATCAACAATTTGTACCGGTGGCGACCCAAAATAATTGCGTTCATAAGCAACGCCGGCAGCATCAACATAATACTGTTTGCCAGCGATGTTCCAACCAGCCACCGGATGACGCATTGCAAGCACAAAGGTACCGTCGCCAATCGATCCCATATCAACTCGGTCAACTCCGGCTACTTCCGGGTACACCCCCGTCAAAAACCCGCTTAAATCGTCCACGTCCAGCACAAAGCGCAGGCGCGATAATGGGTTAACGCTAAAATAGTCATTAATTGCCTTTTCATACAGCACATTCTCAATCGGGCTCGACACAGTGGTATCTGATACTGCAATCGTTACTTTGGCGGTAAACTGCGTTAACAGCCAAAACAAAAAGGCGCTGATAATCACGACGACCAGCAGCACCGTCCCGATCTTGCGACGTTGCAGTGCCAGGTGATGCGCATGCGTTCGCGGTGACTGCAAATCGGCCGCCCGAGCAGATGTGTTAACCCGGTCAGACGATGTTCCTGTCAGCGTTCGATTACGCTGAAAAAGACGCTGCTGATCATCACGTGGTGCGGGCGTGCGTACGCTGGTATCAGGCTGTCTGCGACGCGGCACATCATCTGATGATTTTCGATTAAATATAGCCATGGTAGGTATGACTATTATAGCTTATGTTTGGCTGCACCGGTGATCATATCGGCCATGTCTTTGGCTGCTGTTGGCCTGGCAAATGCGCTAAAACGCTTTGCCATAGCCTGGGCGGCCAATTTATCATCAAGCACACCCTTTACTGCATCTCGCAGCAGTAGCGGACGTTCAACCATTGCTTCCTCGTCCACAATAACGACTGCCTTAGCGTCATCATATACTTTGGCATTCTTTAACTGATGCCCCCCGGTCAATTTGCCATTCGGCACCAGTATAGTTGGTTTTTCTAGGGCGGCAAGTTCCAAAATAGTCGTCGCCCCAGCGCGTGTCACAACTACGTCAGCCGTGCCCAGTAACTGCGCCATGCCTTTGCTCACAAATGCATGTAACTGGAAAGCGTCGTCGTATTCCGGCGTTAAAGCACGCAGTTCATCATACTGCGCCGACCCAGCGATCAATACAACCGACCCCAGTTTTAACAGTTCGTCGAGCGTCTGGCTGGTCGCGTCGTTCATGCGCTGCGCGCCCAGGCCCCCACCAGTAATCACGATCAGCGGTCGATCCTGATCGATCCCCCACTGCTCCCTGGCATCACGGCGCTCACTACCAGAAAATGGATGAAAATCAGCACTGATTGGGATACCGACATAACGCGAAATGGCTTTTGGATACGGATAATACTCCAGAGGTGCTCCGGTGGCAATGGCACTCGCCCACCGCGACAGCACACGGTTGGTCAACCCGGGATGCGCATCCGAATCGTGAATGACCAGTGGAATACGCAGTACCTTAGCTGCCATGCCGACCGGCAAACAGACATATCCCCCCTTGGTAAAGACAACGTCCGGCCGCCAGACTAACAGTTTAAAAAAGCTTTGTATAAATCCAAATAATACCAAAAAGCTATCGCGAATGTTCAGCAGTACCAGTCGTGGCCACAATAGCTGACGGATAATCGTCAAGTGATAATAACGGCGCAACTTACCCGATACAATCCGACTCACCGGGATCGTGTCATCAAAGGCGCCGACCAACATCGTCGCCTGCGGCGCAAACTTCGTATCGCACCAAAATCGAATCTCAGCCTGTGGATGGCTCTTTTTCAGTTCCCTAAGAACTGCGACGACTGGCGTGACGTGTCCGCCCGACCCCCCGCCGACTGCGAGAATCTTCATTGTGGCTCTCCTTTAATCTTGATGTGTGCACGGTATAGCGCGATAACTGAAATACCAGTCCCAATGCCGCCGCGATAAATATCATACTGGTACCGCCAAAGCTTAGCAGCGGCAGTGTAATGCCCGTTAGCGGGAAAATACCTATCATCGACGCTACATTAAGAATAACATGCGCACCGAACCAACCAAACACGCCAGCAACCAGTAATTTCAGCCGGATATCAACCAAATGGTCCATGACTTTCAGCAGCCGCATCAGCAGTGCCACAAATAACGCTAAAATCGCCATCAGTCCCACAAACCCAAATGTTTCACCCATGATCGCAAAGACCGAGTCGTTAATCGCTTCAGGCAGATACCCCGTAGCTTGAACACTGTTACCAATGCCCACACCAAAGAACCCGCCACTACCGATGGCAATCTTGGCATGCTCAATGTGATAACTGCCGGCATCATCAGTCGAACTGCTATCTCCTTGCAAAAACGTCGCAATACGATCAACGCGGTGTGGTGATGTGACCACCAGGCCAGCACCGACAATCATGACGCCAATCAAGATGGCGATCCCGATCTTTTTGCTGACACCCGCCACCACCAACATGGTCGCAATAATACTGACTAGCGCAATACCTGTCCCCAGGTCCTTTTGAATAACGATAATAAACAGCATTGAAATGGCCGTAATCACCCCAAGCGGAATCAATGTCCCTTGCACGTCATTCACTTTGCCCTGCTGTACCTTGGTGCCCAAAAAGCCTGCAGTAAACACCAGCACGCCAAACTTTAAAATTTCGGCCGGCTGTAAACTACCTAGTGTCCCTAAATCAAACCAGCGGCACGCACCCAGGCTACACTGTGCGATCGCCAAGCCGATCCACCCCGCCACGGCCAGCACCGCACAGGCGATCAGTCCAAATACCAACAGTTTGCCACCATTCTTGGTCGTCCAGGTATACGGCACGGTGGCCATCACCGCAAAGGCCGCTAACGACAACAGCAAACTAATCGTCTGCTTGATAAAGAAATAGCTGTCGCTATAGTCGCTGCCATACGAATTATTCAACACGTTGGCACGTTGCGGCCCAATAGCATAAATGATCACCAGCCCAAACAACATCAACAGGCCCATATAAAGCACAATCATGTAATCAGGTCGATGACGACGAACGGTGGCAGTGGCAGCAGCGATAGGCTCGCTCAGGGCGGCTACAATAGCACCAGTCCTGCCGCGCCCACCAAATGCCATGCTAGATGTTGCCTCCTGCAAGTGCCAGCAGCACGCCGACAAAAGCCGCGACTGTGGCAATCACCCAAAAGCGCATGGTGATTTCTGTTTCAGGCCAGCCACTTG
>CALMQN010000123.1 GCA_937872185.1 uncultured bacterium | reverse complement strand
GACAAGTCCATATTCTGCGCCATGTGCCGCAAGCCAGTCGTAATACTGATCACCCGAAAGTGTACAAAGTCCTGCCACATCGACACACTTATCCAGACTGTTGCCAGACGGCATTTGAAAATCAACCGCAGCACCAAGTTGGTGGTTAGAGTAACCCGGACGAGCGGCCCCATTGTAGCTATCTGCATAGTACTGCGCTTGTCGAGCGTACGATCGATACGAGTCAGTTACTCGTATGGCATCGACGCCAAGATCAGAACGCATCTTCTCGGTAAGGCTAAGATAGACTCCAGAAATACGTGAGTTAACACGTATCATAGTCGCCCCATCGGCATCTGATGGGTCGATCATTGTTGTCCCAGGGATGTCACAAAGCCTGATGGGGATGTCTTCACCGCGGTACCAGCCCTCGGCGATGCCAGCGTCTTCGGTGCCTTCGGCGCAGGCAATGTCGACGGAACTCTCAGTTATATCACCTTCAACAGTTGCCCCGGCTGTTTCTTGAATTGTTGCTTCGTCGGTCATACCCTCTTCTGTGTTGAAGTATGTCAGGTAGGCGCGGAAGTAATTGTATATATCGGGGCCTGTATTGTCTTGGCAATAGTCTCCCCTTGCCAGAGGAATATCCTCAACAGCAGTACCCTCTTCATATGCTCCGATCGCAGAAGTACGTTCAGGACAGTATTTTACGAAATCTTTAAATTGTTTTGATTTTGGCATACCCTGACTCGAGATATGTTGACCGCCCTCCATATATGTCAGGATTGTCTCGACAGGGATAGAAAGTGTTTTATCAGACAACCCCACAAGAGGGTTACAGTTAGCGTCTGTCGCCTTGTTCTCATAGTCTGGGTCATGACAGACCCCAGCATCGCCATAAGTCTTCGCTTTAGCACTGGGGATTATAGAGGCAAATGACGATCCGACGAGCGAGCTTATCGAGCCGAGGCCTCCCGATACAGAGCCAAGCCTTGCCATAGACGGCGCAATAGTCGAAACAAACTTGCCCAAGAAGGTGTTACTACTAGATGGGTCAAGTGGGCTAAGCGACTGTTGGTCAATCGCAGCAAACTCTTGGCGTGCCTCGTCACGTTTCAGAGAAAAGCTGGCCGCATCGGCATCGCTCAGATATCCTAGGCCACTTCCAAGTCCGTTCAAGGTGTTTAAAGCACCACCGCCAGATACAATCATGTTAACTGCTTGATTTCCATTCTCCTCACCGGTGACAAGCGTATCCGTCGCCATTGCTATCAGCTGCGGAGTAAGGATGTTAAGCGTTACTGCAACGGCCGCTGATATACCGGCACCAATAAGTGCATTGCCACCAATACACCCACCACTTACTGCTTGGCCAAGCGCAGGGATAATGTTAACCGCTACACAGGTAGCAAGAACCGCAACACCAACGCCTATGACGATCGCTTGACCCCACCCGCTTTTGATGAACCCACACGAACTATCAACCGCTTCCGTAGCCGCTCCACCCTGACCAGAAGCTTCGGCGATCTTTGCCATAAGAGTGTCTGAAGTGATTTGCCCGTTAATATAGTCAGTCACCTCGCTTTTTAGAACCTCATCTTTTGCTGCGTCGTCTGTGATAGTGACCGAGGATGCTCCCGCAGTCGCATTTGTTCCGAATTCTGGGATGGGGCTTACGTCGCCGTACGCAGCGTAATTATATCCCCGTGAGTTAACGCCAGATATACCTGCCGAGTTTTGGGACATAATGATGTCGCCAAGAAAAGCCACCTCCTCGGGCGTCGCATCACCCGCCTTTATGGCATCTGCCGTGTTTAAGAAGACGTTTGCGTAACGGATCATACTGAGCGCACCGACGTACTTCGCCGCATAAGAGGCTGTTCGAATAATATTCCAACCGGTGCAGGCAGAATCAACCAGTCCAACGCCGATAAGGAGTGAAGACTTCAAAGCAGAACTTCCAATTTTTGCTGGTGCTGTTGCGTTTGCCGCCTCTGAAAGGGCCTTTTTCTGCGCGAGCACTTTCTTGAAGTCTGGGTTGCCATCGGCAATCTTGGCATTCCCCTCATCGACACTAAGGCTTGACCCATTACTATCGGTGTAACCCGTAAGATTGCCGTCCTTGTCATAGACGGACCGAAGACCGATTTTTGTTGCGGAAGCCTTTGTTCCTGCGACGTTCTCTTTCAGCTCTTGCTTCAGTTTCGCAGAATCGGTAAGATTTTTTCCTGTATTAAGCTGTATTCTCCCAGCAAGCTTTTGAAAAGTCGATGTTGACCACGCCGACAAACGCGAGCTGTACCCCCTTTCGAGCGCAGAGGCAAAGGCGCGGTTGGACCTCATCTCTGATATAAGCTTATCTGCTGTTATCGTTTTGCCGTCAAATTCAAAACTCGTCACCTTTGAGCGTTTTGCGAAAAAGCCTTTTGCCCCGTCGGTATTAATCTTTATGCCTGCCGCTTCTAGCTTGGCGACTTGTTTTGGCCCCATTGTCTGAAACTTACACC
>CALMQN010000122.1 GCA_937872185.1 uncultured bacterium | reverse complement strand
CCTTTTTTATCGAGGGGGCTCAACGCTCAGGGGGCCGTCGCTCCAACACGATCGTTGCCTGGGTGTCTCCGGTGGTTCGGTCCTTCCAGACCCAACCGTCCAGCTTGCTTCCATCCAGGTAGATTCGGATGTTGGCATTGCTGATGTTGGCCCTATCGCTGTGCAGATCTTCCAGGTAGACGTCCTGCAGGTGATCGTACACCGGCTCGAACAGCTGATCGATCCGCTCTTGCCAGTACCGGTTGAACGTAGGATACCGCCGCAGCAGATCCCAGGCATCATTACCTTGCAGTGGGTGCCGGGTCATGTCCGGATCTAGTGGTGGCGGTGCGACGCGCGCCGAGTCAGCGTGTCGCTTCAGCTCGTCGATCAGGCGGGTGTATCCACCGTTGTTGATCGCGACGATGCGCAGGCCATTGCTGACAGGGTTATACCGGACGGTGATGAGTGCGCCTTTGGCGAGCTCAAGTCCAAACGTGATGTGGAGGGACATTGCCCTCACCACCTTTCATATCGGGGGACGGGGCAATATATAGTAAGTATAGGCTAACAGTTACAGGCTGCAACCATAAGCCTCTTGCAAAATGTAGTAAATTTTGCTATAATATGTATATATCTTTGGATATAATGACTATGAATGAAGGTCCGAAGGACCTATAATGGTATAGATTATGGCAAAAAAGAAAAAATCGTCACGCAAAAAAGCCGTCGTTAAGTCATCGGCACCAAAGCACAGCTTGCCAAATGGGTTTTGGTCGCAGATTGGTGCGGTTTTCTTGTTTGCTGTCGCCTTACTATTTGTGGTCGCTTGGTTTAACGCCGGTGGGCCAGTGCTTGACTGGATCTACGGTGCCACGCTCGACACAATTGGTTATGCCGTTTATGTGATGCCACTATTACTTATTTACGTCGCCATCGAAATCTTCCGTGCCGAAGACAACCGCTTGCCACTTGTGATGAAGATCGCCACCATTACCTCAATTGTCTGGTTTGCAGCGTTATTTGGCCTGCTGAAAAACCAAAACGGCGAAACGACCGGGGGATATGTTGGTGATTTGGTCAACAGCGCCACGCTGACATTGGTAAACGGCGGGGTTGCGGCTTTCGTTTATGTTCTGTTGATTTTGATCACCGTATTATTTATCATTCGCGTATCGCCATTTACGGTCATTAAAAAGCTGTGGGACCTGTCACGTCGTGATGCGTCCGAACAAGAGGCCAATGTAAAGGTCATGAAGAACGCCGCCGCTATTGACGTGCCAAAATCATCAACCATTGCTGCAGACTTTAAACTGAACGCTGGTGTGCCAACGCTTGATCCACTGGACGCCAAACAGTCACGTCTGTCCAGCCTGAAAAGCAGCGTGACGCGTGACCGCGCGGCCGAGGAACAAGCAGCCTTGGTGACGGTCAGTGATCCCAACTGGGAAGCGCCCAGTATTGATCTGCTGGAAAAAAAGCAATCACCAGCTGATGCCGGTGATGTTCAGCAAAATGCCCAGATTATTAAAGACACCCTAAGCGAATTTAATATCGACGTCGAAATGGAAGGCGCCAACATTGGACCAAAAGTCACACAGTACACACTACGTCCCCCAAGTGGGGTCAAGCTGTCCAAGATCGCCGCGCTCGAAACCAACATCGCCCTTAACTTGGCTGCTCAAAGTTTGCGTATCGAAGCACCGATCCCTGGCCAAAAGGCCGTTGGTATCGAAGTGCCAAACCGCAAGGCAGCCGATGTGCGTCTGCACGCAATCCTCACCAGCCGCCAGTGGAATGCCACTAACGAACCACTGGCATTTGCCATTGGTAAAGACATCTCCGGCGAAGCGGTTGTGGGCGAATTGAACAAAATGCCACACTTACTTATCGCGGGTCAAACCGGGTCAGGTAAGTCAGTTATGATCAACACATTGCTGACCAGCCTGCTGTATCACAACAGCCCAAGCGAGATGAAGCTGATTTTGGTTGACCCAAAGCAAGTTGAAATGGCACCGTACCAGGACATTCCGCACCTGCTAACCCCAGTTATTACCGAACCTGACAAAACGATTAGTGCACTTAAATGGGCAGTCAACGAAATGCAACGCCGATACACACTGCTGGCCGAACATCGCGTTAAAGATATTGCGACGTACAACCAAAAAATACGCAGTGGTGGTACCAAAATCAGCGTCGAAGACGAAGACGGTATTTTGCAAGAACACGAAAACGGCGCCATGCCATACATTGTGATTGTCATTGACGAGTTGGCTGACCTGATGATGGTTGCGGCGCGCGATGTCGAGGCGCTGATCGTCCGTTTGGCGCAAAAGGCACGTGCAGTCGGTATTCACTTGGTGCTTGCTACCCAGCGTCCGTCAGTTGACGTTATTACCGGTCTGATCAAAGCCAACATTCCGGCACGTATCGCCTTTACTGTGGCATCGCAAATCGACAGTCGTACTATTTTGGACCAAGTTGGTGCCGAAAAGCTGCTGGGCCAGGGTGACATGCTGCTGCTGACGCCCAGTATGTCTAAACCAAAGCGTATCCAGGGTGCCTGGGTAACAGAAGAGGAAGTCCAAAAAGTCACTACTCACTTGCACCTACAATCACCGCCACAATATAACGACGAGGTCGTTGCGCAACCTGTGCAGTTGAACGGCAAGGGTGGCGTGGTTATGGACTTTGATAACGGTAGTGACGATGACATGTACAAAGATGCACTGCGCGTTGTAATCGACAGCGGCAAAGCCAGCGCCAGCTTGTTGCAACGACGCCTACGTGTTGGCTATGCACGCGCAGCTCGTTTGATCGAAACAATGGAAGACCAAGGCATCATCGGTCCTGCCGACGGCGCCCGTCCTCGTGAAGTACTTGTCAGCAGTATCGACGACTTACAATCTGATACCACCGAAGATCTAGGTTAAGCTAGACGATACCTAGCCCGTCAGGTATCATTGTTCAGCATGGCAAATCTTGAACCAAAACCAACCTACGACATCGTCGACATCGAAGAATATGAAGAAAATATGAGTGATCGTATTGATGTTGATGATATGCGCGGTTCAGACGAAGTATTTGTATTCTACGGACGCATTCAGAAGGCTTCACGCGCTGCTATACGTGCGTATGCAAGTGTGAACGTCACGACCTTCGAGGCAAATGGTATACGCGCATCAGGTTCAATAACATTCAGGGACATGGATTTCTCACCCGCAAAACCCGGCTATCAATTTCCTGGGATATTTCACGCACGTTTCTTTGTTCCGGACAGTATAACGCCAATTCTAGTAAAGCCAGGCATGGCTGGTAAACGGCCAATCGAAATGGGGTTTCTTGTTCGTGATGACGAGGGGTACGAAGATGAATTATTAGCGGATGCTGTACTTCCAAGCCTTGATCGTCATCCAGAGTTAGTCACACAATAGATCGATTGGCACCGACGAGTCCTCTTGCATGGTACTATTAATGTATTCAGGGTCATGTAATACAGAGGGAGTATCGTATGTCACAACCAGGTAATAACCGCCAAGGTCTTTCGATCGCAGCACTTGTGCTGGGTATTCTGTCAGTCGTACTGTCATTTGCAATGTTCATCTCTATCATTGCGGGCGTACTCGCGATTGTGTTCGGTGCTGTTGCGGTCAAGTCACCTGGACGAAAGAAAGCAATTGCGGGGATTATCACCGGAGCTGCCGGCATCGTGCTGAGCATTCTTTTGGTTGTGACTGTACTGACCGCCTTGCCAGCATTACAAAAGACTCAGCGGGACAACACGCGTAAAAGTGACGTCTCCAATGTAGTGTCTGACATAACAACGTTCCAAGCGAACAACCGGGGGCAATTGCCAGCGGCAAGCGATCTATCGAACACTAATTTCTTGCAAATCACTTCAGTCAC
>CALMQN010000121.1 GCA_937872185.1 uncultured bacterium | reverse complement strand
ATCGAAATTGTTCGCCGCAGCAAGGTTCGCCGTAACTACCTTTCATTCCTACGTAACCGTAGTGGTAAGAGCGCCCGCCTGAAAGGCCTTAACTTTGACCGTGAAGGCGTTAACACGATTGCCGACAAGCCAATCGAAGAGCAAATTGCTGAAGCACCTGTTGTTGAAGCGGAAGAAGCCGTCGAACCAGTTGCCGCCGCAGTTGAACCAGAAATAAAGGCTGAATAATTTATCGTAATTGAAAAATCCCTCATACAGATGAGGGATTTTTTGTTGTTACAATAGGGGTATGATACTTGGCATCGATGAAGTAGGGCGTGGGCCATGGGCAGGGCCGCTGGTGGTTGGCGCAGTGGTTCTGGGTGGAAAGGCCATTGATGGACTGACGGATAGCAAGAAGCTGACAAAGAAACGCCGAGAAGCGCTGGACGTCACAATCCGCGCGTCGGCAAGTGCGATCGGTTTGGGGTGGGTACACGCTGATGAAATCGACGACGTAGGGTTATCAGGGGCACTGCGCCTGGCGACTATTCGTGCAGTTGAGCAGATTAAGGTGCCTTATCACGAGATTGTCATTGATGGGACAGTTAATTTTTTGTCCGAAACAACGAAGGGTGCATATGTTACGACAATGAAAAAAGCTGACCTGCTGGTGCCGAGCGTATCAGCGGCATCGATTGTCGCAAAGGTCGCACGTGATGCGTATATGGCCGAACAGGATACGGTATACCCAGGGTATAGGTTTGGTGCGCACGTCGGGTATGGCACAGCGCTACATATGAAAGCAATTGATGCACTTGGCGTTACGCCGCTTCATCGATTGTCAATAAAGCCGCTCGCAAAGTATGCAAAAGAAAACGCTGCATCGCCCGATCACTCATACCAAGGACTGTCCTTAGTAACAACAAAGCAGATTGGAGATAGGGCCGAGAATGCGGCGGCGGAGTATCTTGCGCAGAGGGGACATGTGGTATTGGAGCGTAACTGGAAGACGAAGTTCTGCGAGATTGATATTGTGTCGCAATTTGAAAGCATCGTGTACTTCACTGAAGTGAAATACCGCAAAAACACTCACCAAGGTGGCGGGATCGCTGCAATCACGCCCAAAAAGCTGCGGCAGATGAAGTTTGCGTCGGAATATTATGCGTTAAAGTATGCTGACAAAAGTGATTTACGCCTGGCGTTTGCATCGGTGTCTGGTTCTGATTATGACGTTGATGTGTGGCAATCGATCGGATAGACATTTGATTATAAATATGGTATTATACATCGTCACAGAATGTCTGTGCATCTGAGCGAAAGAGAAAAAATGGCAACAACCGAAGGTCCTGATAAGCCTGAGCTGCAGCTGACGCGGATTGATATCGTACCGTCGTCGCCAAAGCTTGATCGATCCGCTGCATACGCCGAGGCGACTGCTGCGGGAAACAAGATCTTGGATTTGGGCTGGGCAGCCAACAACGAGATCGAGGTATTCTTCGAACTGAAGAGTCACACGTACGACACGAAGATCACCCGCAAGTAGTGCCATCTGTGGCCGGGAGGTTGATTCCTCTTGGCCACAGGCCCTCTCTTTGCTCACACTACTTACATATATGTGCATATATGCTGATGAGCCGAAAACGGCGAAAAGTAGTGGATAGATTACTGACTACCAAATGCGCGTGCGTTCTTCGGGCGGCAAGTAGAGCGAATCACTTGGTTTGACATCGTATGTGTCATAGAAGGCGTCGGATTGTTTCACGACATAATTTACTCGGAATTTTGATGGTGGATGCGGGTCGATTTTAGCCATTTGCAGCAGCACCTCTTCGCGCTGTGCACCACATTCGGCACGAGCAAAGTTTGTAAACAAACTGTGAAGGGCAGATTTGCTGATACCGGGGTTTTTGCGGAGTGCTTCGATTGCTAGTTCTAGCCCGCCAATGTCAGCAATTGTTTCGCCAATGACGAGCTCGCCTTTTAAAAATACGTCGGGGAGTACTTCGAACGAATCGGCTTGCAGTATCATTTTATGTGCTTGTTTTTTGAACCCGGCAATATCGGTGTCGGACTGCCACTGTGCGACGTTACCGTATTCGTCGAATTGCGAACCTTGATCATCGAATCCGTGCGTAAACTCGTGTCCAATGACAGCACCGATGCCACCAAGATTGGTCGCACGGCTTGCCTTGGGATTATAAAACGGTGGCTGCAGGATGCCGGCAGGAAAGCAGATAATCAGTTGGTTTGGGTCGTGATAGGCATTAACGGTCTGAGCATTCATGTACCATTTATCAGGGTTTGGCGGCGTGCCGATTCTTTTCAAATCTTGCGCAGTGTCAAAACCCGTTACGGCGAGGATGTTTGCAAGGTGATTGTCGGGCTGTAGTTTTAATTGGCTGAGATCAGGCCAATCTGCGGGATAGCCAATAAGCACGCGCATATTATCAAGCTTTTTATGAGCAGTTCCCTTGGTCGCTTTGCTCATCCAACTAACGCGGTCAATGCGAGCGTGATAGGCTGTTCGGATGTCTTCGACCATATCAAGTACCTCTTGCTTTGATGATTCAGGAAAGTACTGCTTGGCATAGTCGCGACCCAATACTTCACTGATAATCAAACGATCAGATAGTGCAACCACTCTTTTCCAGGTAGGCTCGGCGGCTTTTTTGCCATCAAGCACGCGGCCAAAAAAGTCAAAGTTAAGTTCGGTCAGGTCTTTGCTGATCCAGCCCAAAAAGTAAGTGACCATATGCCAGGTCAAATATTGCTTAACATGGTCAAGTGGCCGGTTGTTCAGGATATCAAGGGAGGTGTTGATAAAAGGAATTTGCCCGATGACGATATTGTCACTAGGGTTTTTCCACCCAAGGCCTTTAAAGTACGCTGTCCAATCAAATGCGGGAAAGTCAGACTGCAGGCCGGCAAGCGTAAAGCGCGTGTAGTTACTTTCGACATCACGGAGTTCGACATCTGTCCAAGAGCCCATTGCGAGCGTGTGTTCGATACCGGACACAACGTCCCAATCACAATAAAAAGCAGACGGAAGTTTTTGGTTGACGCCGTGAAAGAATGCTTCGTATTTTTCACGGATTGATTTCATAGTCGCCGAGTCATCAAGGTAGTAGTCGCGGTTAGGAAGCGTGAGCCCGTCTTGCTGGAAGCTCAGGACCTGAGTAGAGCTGTTTTTATCGTCGACCGAGACATGGTTTGACCAGAACGGGCCAAAGTTATGACGAGACGTATAACCCAAGTAGTGCGCTAGTTGTGAGGCGTCTTTGATGGCGGATATTTTGGCTAGTTCGAGGCCAAGCGTTTCAAGGTGGGCAGGAGCAAACTGTGTGTATGATTCTGCCGCCATAAAGAATGTCTTGATTAGTCTTTGGTCATGGCTGAGGCTGTTGTCGTCAATGGTGGCGAGGTTTTTTACAATTTTTCGTACAGCAAGCGCCGATTTGTTGCGCAGCACATAGAACGAGCCCCACACGCTTTTGGTCGGAGGGATGGGGTTATGTTCAAGCCAGTGATTGTTAACATGCCCAAAAAAATCATCTTGTGGTCGTATCGTCTTATCAAAAACAGTCATGGGCTCTCCGTTTGCTGGTTGGTAGGTCTTGGTATTTATTGTAACACTTGAGGGTTGGTGCATAATAATCATATGAGGGATCTATATCGACGTCGACGAGTTGGCTTAATAGCGACCTGTTTGATTATGCTGACAGGATTTGTGATTGCAACGATTATATCAACGACCGAATCGAGCGCACCTCCTGCTGTCGCAATTAACGCACAGTCATCGGGCACCTTGGCGCTTGATGCGCTAAGCACGCTGCCGGTTAAAGGACGCGCACCAAAAACAGACTACTCGCGCGATCAGTTTGGGGCTGGGTGGGCGACCACATTGGGGTGTGACACCCGCAACATTATATTAAATCGTGATCTCTCGGGCGTCGTGATTGACGAAAAGTGCAACGTTATCAGTGGCACATTGAATGATCCATATACAGGCAAGATGATTAGTTTTAAACGCGGTAGTGGGACAAGCGACGATGTGCAGATTGATCACGTAGTGGCGTTATCTGATGCCTGGCAGAAAGGCGCACAGCAACTGAGTCATGACACAAGAGTGCTGCTCGCTAACGATCCGCTTGAACTTTTGGCGGTTGATGGCCCGGCTAACCAAGAGAAGTCTGACGGTGATGCTGCATCGTGGTTACCATCATATAAACCATTTCGATGTCAGTATGTTGCCAGGCAGATTGCTGTCAAGCAAAAATATAGTTTATGGGTGACTGACAGCGAGGCGACGGCAATGCGAACGGTGCTGTCGGGGTGCTCTATGCAAGCATTACCGATTAAGTAGTTGCAAGAATCGTCAGTATTTGCTATTATAGCTTTAGTACATTTCCGGCCGGCAGGTCGGATTTTTTGATAAAGAATACTCACAAAGGAGAAAAATCATGGAAGAAATCAACATTAAGCAACTGACGCTTGCGGTACGAACGATTGCAGAAGAGAAGAACTTGCCCGAAGAGACAGTTTTGTCTGTGATTGAACAGGCAATTGCCGCTGCATGGCGCCGCGACAACGGTGAGCGTGATCAAGAAGTTCGTAGCGAACTGAATGTTAACGACGGAACAGCAAACGTGTTTGTATCACGCGAAGTTGTCGAAGAAGTTGGCAGTGACGCAGTTGAAATTAGTTTAGCTGATGCTAAAAAAATTAAGAAAGACGTTGTTATTGGCGACGTTATCGAAGAAAAGCACGAAGTCACGAGCTTTGGCCGTGTTGCCGCGCAAACCGCAAAGCAAGTTGTCTTGCAGCGTCTGCGTGAAGCAGAGCGTGAAGTCGTTTTGGAAGAATACGAAGACAAGATTGGCACTGTCGTGAACGGAACCGTCCAACGTGTCGAGCCACGCGTGATCCGCGTCGAATTGGGTAAGGCGACTGGGATTATTCCACAGAGCGAGCAAATTCAGGGTGAGTTTTACAATGTCGGTAGCCGTATTAAGGTATTTATTAAAGACATCGAACGCGATAACCGTGGTCCACAACTTATTTTAAGTCGTGGTAACGAACAATTTGTCGAATACCTGTTTCGTCAGGAAGTGCCAGAACTTGAGACTGGTGCTGTCGAGATTAAGGCGATCGCTCGTGAAGCCGGACGTCGTACAAAGTTGGCTGTTGCCAGCACTGTTCCTGGCGTTGATCCAGTCGGTACCTTTGTTGGTGGCCACGGGACACGTGTTCAGGCGGTTATGAACGAAATCGGTGATCAAGAAAAAATCGACATCATTACGTATGATGAAAATAACGAACAATTCATCAAAAACGCACTAAGCCCAGCAGAAGTTGCCAAAGTCGTTATTAACGAAGCCGACAAACGCGCAACTGTGTACGTTAACGAAGACCAGCAATCAATCGCAATTGGCCGTGCCGGACAAAACGTTCGTCTGGCGAGCCGTTTGACTGGATACGAATTAGACATCGAACAAGCTGCAGCAACAAAACCTGCCGCACCAGCTGCCAAGAAGAACATCGAAGACGATCTGTTGTCTGCTGTTGAAGAATCAAGCGCAGAATAACATCCCGATGGTCCTGTCGCTCGGTCCACCCCTAAAATTTTTATGATTACATAAACAATTTTGGGTGTTGCCCCGCCTCGCGCCACCCTCTCCTTCTGCGAAGGCTGTCTTGCTATACGTGCTAGACGCCATA
>CALMQN010000120.1 GCA_937872185.1 uncultured bacterium | reverse complement strand
ACCGTTCGCCGGGCTGAACAAGATCAAGTCCAAAATGCGGGACCAGTTTTTGTTCAGCGGCGGTTGGTTTGGCGGTGCCAATGTCCATGCATTTATATACCGTCCTGGAATCAGCACAAATAATTTCACCGCTGTGTCGGAGTGCGACATCGATCGCCAGACTGGTCTTTCCGCTGGCCGTTGGACCAACAATAACCACAAGTGGAGCTATAGCTTGGGCTGCCATCTGATTTCCTCAAATTCCTCAACAATAAAGTCCGCGCACTTTATGCCCTCAGCGCGAAGATGCTCGGCGTGGCCCTCTTTGCCACCCGGATATCCACTTGCCAGTCCTCCGAAGCGGTTGACGACTCGCTGCCAGGGCAGATTTGGATCGCCAAAATGGGCGATGCCCCCTACGATTCGTGCAGCGTAAGGATGGCCGGCCATAGCCGCCAAATCTCCGTAAGTTGTCACTTTCCCAAGTGGGATCTGGGCCACCAATGACTCGACTTTAACTCGAAAATTAATGTTGGGCAAGATCCTGGATCTCCTTCGCAACATCCGCCCAGTTAAGACAACGGGTGAGACCTTCAGGGATACTTTCGTAAGCGGTCCAAGGATAATCACCAAACAATAGAGCCCCCGACTGGGGCAATCCTTCGCGAACTGCATCCTCAAGATGTCGAAGATTATCGTCTATTAAAACATCAGCCCCTAGACGCTGGCATACTTCCCACTTTGACCCAGTAAAGCCAACTAACTCCAGTGACGTGAATACGCCTGGAAGATACGTGTCGAGCATGTGTTGAGTTAACTCTCTTTCGTGTGGACGACGTGCGGTGATAACGTGAAGCTCATAATGCCGAGACATCTCACTAAGAACTTCTACTTCCTCGGCAGTCGGGCTAATACTCTTATATTCGTCTGTCTCCATCAGCTCAGCAAGACGTTTCTCAAGCGTCAGCTTATCAGTACCCCACATGCCATAGTCAGCATCGTGAGCCCTATCCAGTGTAACCGCACCACCATAGGTTTGGGTGTACGCATGTACGAAATAGGGTGTCGTACGAACAAGAACATCGTCACAATCGACTGCAATAACGAGTCGCTTCACCTACAGCCCCTTCAGGTAATCCGAAAGTTGCTCCAGTGACACTTTCTCTTCCCCACTCTGCGTACGCACGCTGACTTCACGATTGTCTTTGTCCTGTTGCCCAACGATCAACTGTACAGGAATCTTCCAGTTCGTTGCTTCGCGGATCTTCTTGCCAAGCGATTCATTGCGATCATCAACCGTATAACGAAGCTCGTTGTATTTGATCGGCTGCATCAAAACAACGCCATCAAGCACCGACTTGATCTCATCAACATAATCCAACACCGTATCGTTAATCGTCAAAATACGAATCTGCTCTGGAGCGACCCAGAATGGAAACCAACCACCGGTGTGTTCGATGTAAATACTAAGGAATCGCTCGATTGACCCTAGGAGTGCACAGTGAATCATCACCGGGCGCTTCTTGCTACCGTCTTCGGCGGTGTATTCCAGACCAAATCGTTCTGGTTGCGCGTAATCAAGCTGCACCGTGGGAAGCTGTGTCTTACGGCCCAGCGCATCGGTCGCCATAAAGTCCATTTTTGGACCATAGATTGCCGCCTCACCGATGCCGATCTCATATTCAAGCTCGAACTTTTCTGCCAATGACTTGATCGAACCTTCTGCCTTATCCCAGGTTTCACGACTGCCA
Source organism: uncultured bacterium (assembly GCA_937872185.1). Classification (GTDB taxonomy): domain Bacteria; phylum Patescibacteriota; class Saccharimonadia; order Saccharimonadales; family Saccharimonadaceae; genus UBA1547. The sequence continues at coordinate 1,810 of CALMQN010000120.1, read as the reverse complement.
AGGTAATTATTGGCATCATCCCTAAATGAAAGTCGAAGTGATAACTTCAGCCCAAGCAGCTCGTACATGTGCTTCGCACTATCCAAAAGCTCCGAAAAGACTTCCTCTACCTGATCTTCGGTCGCAAACACATGTGAATCATCCTGTGTAATGGCACGAACACGGGTCAAACCACCCAGCTCGCCGCTCTTTTCATCCCGATACACAGTCGTCGTTTCGACGTATTTTACCGGCAAATCACGATAACTACGCGGTCGTCCAGCATATAACTGGGTGTGATGCGGGCAGTTAACTGGCTTTAACGCCAGCTCGTCGCCAGATTCGGTCGACGTAAATCGCAACAGTTCTGGGAACTTTTCAAAGTGCCCTGATACTTTATACGTATCAAGTTTGGCAATATGAGGGATCCAGACTTTTTGATAACCCCTGTTGACGCGGTACGACTGCGCCAATTCGTTCAATTTGTCGCGAAGAATCGTTCCCCGGGGTGTAAACAGTGGCAATCCCGCACCAATCAACTGTGATCCGGTGAACAAATCAAGTTCTTCGCCCAAACGACGATGATCGCGCTGCTTTGCCAGTTCAAGGTTCTCTAAGTACTGATCAAGTTCTTCCTGAGTCGCAAAGGCTACCCCGTACAGACGTTGCATCTGCGGGTTCTTCTCGTTACCGCGCCAATAGGCGCCAGCAACACGCAGCAACTTAAACGCACCAACGTCCTTAGTATTGTGCACGTGTGGACCACGACACAGATCGACAAAGTTACCGTTTTTATAAAACGATACGTTCTCTACGGCCGCTTCACCATCTGTCGCCAACCCCAATTCGCTAACATCAAGATCTTTTGCAACGGTGGTACCGGCGCGCTTCAAGTCGTTTAAAAGCTCTTCCTTATACGGTTGGTTATTTTGCTTGGCCCAGTCGATTGCCTGATCAATTGGCATCTCAAACCGCTCAAAATCATCGCCGTAATTGATGATGCCGCGCATCTCCTTTTCAATCTTGCCAAAATTGGCTTCAGATATCTTTATCTCGCCCAGATCGATGTCATAGTAAAACCCATTGTCGACCACAGGCCCAACACCAAATTTTGCTTCGGGCCATAACCGCTGTACTGCCGCTGCTGTAATGTGCGCCAAACTGTGACGCATTGCATGTAGTTGTTCGTCGTTCATATGTGCCTTATTTTATCACGATTCTTGCGTCTCCACCCCTATTTTGCTATCCTTAGATCTACGGGTCCTTAGCTCATTTGGCTAGAGCGCCTCATTGACGTTGAGGAGGTGAGAGGTTCGAATCCTCTAGGACCCACCAGATTGATCCCAAACTCACTACTAACAGTAGTGAGTTTTCGTTTACCCACATATTTTGACAGTTATCCACTTGGTAAAACTCGCCTCATCCCATTGGCGTATATCACAGGATGAATATCCGCGATCCATCTGTTCCATTGACAATTATGCATGCTTATGCTAATATGAGTGTATGGTCAAGAATCAACAGATACAACAGCCAGCACATCAGATCTCACAACTAGAGCGATTTAGCTTGGGATTTGAGTACAACAAGACCCTACAAGAAGTAAAGCGTGAGGTACGCGTGCGAACCGACAAAACTGCCTAACACTTCCCCTTCTTCGCACATTATCCGAAGACCTCGCTTTCAAGCGAGGTCTTTTTTATTATCTGTAAGGTGTTAAAAGGCTATTTTTCGGCCTTGGCAGACTTTAGCTTTTGACGGGATTCAAGCGTCGACTTTTTCGTTACATCAAACGTGACCAAGTACTTGCCCAGGAACAACCGACCCTGTG
>CALMQN010000119.1 GCA_937872185.1 uncultured bacterium | reverse complement strand
CTGCTGCAAATGCCAATCCGCCAGCAAGGGCGCCTAGTGACAAGGCGGTGATAGTTGCTACTGCAATCGTCTCGGCTTTTGATGACTTGTGCGTTTCTGGTGATTTCATATTCTCATCATACCACTAACGCTAACATTTGTCAATGCTTTTAAGCACAAGCACTTGAACAGGGGCGTGATATCCGTTATAATGACAGATAAGTTTTAACAATATCACCCACAAGGAGTACTTTACATGGGACAACCGAAAAAACAGAGTAGCCCACGAAAAACAGGCCTTCGCCGCAGCCACCTGCGCCTTGAGCTTGCTCGTCGTGTTAACGCTAAATCACCAGTGAAAGCGCGTGCGACGCGTAAAGAAACCGGCAAAGCTTTGAGCATTAAATCTGTCAAAGCTGCTGCAAAACCAGAAAAAGCCGCAAAATAATCTTTTTGCTTACCTTAAAACAATAAACCAAAGGAAGAATTAAAACGCTATGGCATCCAATCGCCACCTCGGTCGCATCGTTGCATTGCAATCACTGTACGAATATGAATTTCGTTTGCAGTCTGATGACACAACGGTCGATATCGATGAGATTTTGACGCGTAACTTGGATAGGTACGAGGCCGCGATTGAGGACAAGTCCTTCGTAACTACCTTGGTAAAGGGCGTATTGAAGGTCCAGGATGACATTGACGCCAAGATTAGCCCAATTGCGCCCGATTGGCCGATCGAGCAGATTGCCCGGATTGACCGCAATATTTTGCGTATTGGTATATACGAACTGCTACACCAGGCAGAGGTCGTCCCACCAAAAGTGGCGATTAACGAGGCAGTCGAACTGGCCAAAGCGTTTGGTTCTGATAACTCAAGCAAGTTTGTAAACGGAGTACTAGGCACGGCCTACCGAACACTTGTGGAGGATACGAATAATGGCGACGCCACCGCAGTTTGATAAGTTTAAAAAATACTTTAATCGAAACAGGCCTTCTATTCAAGAGATCGTGCGCGAACCAACTGCGGGCGGTGTTATTTTTCGCCGAGACAAAGAAGGCGGCATTGAGATATTAATGTTTCAGGATGCAAGAGGACGATGGTCGATACCCAAGGGCCATATCGAGCCGGGGGAGACCGCACAGCAAACAGCAAAGCGTGAAATTGGCGAAGAGGTTGGTCTGTCAGAGGTTGATGTATTGGGTTGGTTGGGTAAAGTTCACTTTCGCTACCGACGCGTCAATCAGTTAGTCATGATGACGACACAGGTGTACTTAGTGCGGGCAAAAGGTGATACGGACGCTCTTCAAAAGGAAGAGTGGATGAAAGACGTGAAGTGGTTTAAGTTTCAGGACGCATTTGATGCGATTGAATACGAAGATATTGGCAAATTGATGTTACTTGCGAAGAAGCGCATACGACAGGAGAATTTATGACAGGCATGTTAACTGCACCATATCAAGATTTTGCGCGTGATCATTTGGGATTTGAATTCACCGACATTCAGTTGCTGATCACTGCACTGACCCACCGAAGTTATGTTAACGAACACAAAAAAAGCGTTAACGAGCATAACGAACGTCTGGAATTTTTGGGTGACGCCGTGTTGGAACTGGTTGTGACGGACTTTTTGTTTAATAACTATAACGAGCAAGAAGGCATTTTGACCAGCTGGCGTGCAGCCTTGGTGCGTACCGAAAGCATTGGTGCGGCTGGTGATTTGCTGGGATACGAACCGCTGGTCCGCATGAGTCGCGGTGAAAAGCAAGGGAGTGATCGCGCGCGTCAACAGATACTGGCAAACGCGTTTGAGGCAGTTATTGGCGCTATTTATTTGGAGCGCGGATATGACGACGCTGCGACGTTTATCCATACGCATATTACCAGTAAGCTTGATGCAATTTTGGTAGCGGGTACCTGGCGTGATGCTAAATCACATCTGCAAGAAGTGTCACAGCGCATTGACGGGCAGACGCCACAGTACCGCGTGATGGAAGAGATTGGCCCTGATCACGACAAGGTATTTACGCTTGGCGTATACGTGAAAGATGAATTGTTAGGCAAGGGTAGCGGCCCAAGCAAACAAGTGGCGCAGCAAGCGGCTGCACAGGCAGCACTGGAAACGTACGCAAAACGCGGCAAAACAGATTGACAGACGCTTGAAAAAAGTGTAAACTTGAACAAGTCGTAAAATTATTTAAGAGACAAGTTAAAGGAAAATAATCGTTTATGCTCGCAATCCGCCTGCAACGCGTTGGCCGCACTGGCTACGCAACCTATCGTATCGCTGTTCAAGAAGCCCAGCGCCACCCATCAAGTGGTCGTGTTGTTGCCTATGTTGGTAGTTATAACCCACACAGCAAAGAAGCCAGCGTTCAAGTTGAACTGGCGCAGAAATATCTGGACAACGGCGCACAGCCAACTCCACGTGTCGTCAAATTGCTGGCAACTGCCGGTGTTAAACTGCCAACATGGGTAGTAAAAGCCGAAAATAAGACCAAGACAACACGTAACGCTGATAAACTGCGTAAAAACCAGCCTAAGGAAGATGTTGTCCCTGCTGTAGCAGATGATGAGCCAAAAGATGAAGCTGCTGAAGAGATTGTTGATGCAGCTGAGCCAGCTGTCGAACCCGAAACCGAAGCTGCTGACGCAGGTGACGGTGGTGATGGCGGCGGCGAATAAGCCCCAAAGCTGAATACATAAAAAACGCCCATCTTGGGCGTTTTTGTTTACCTGATAGAAAACTGAAGATTACCTGAACGGAGAACTGTTCTCCGTTCAGGTAATTCTCAGAAATTGACAGACCCCCGGTCCGGCTCAGAGACTGAGCGCGGATGACGGGGGCCGTTCCAGCATAAAAGCTGGTCATCGAGATCACGAAGCGATCTCGGAGCACGGTTGGTCGGAGTGCACTGCCTGGTAGGAAGCGATAGCCTCGCTGCGCTTCTGGGGGAACCACGGCTG
>CALMQN010000118.1 GCA_937872185.1 uncultured bacterium | reverse complement strand
CGGCACCAAAAATACTAGATAGATACCAAAGAACGTCGCGACCAGCACTGTGGTGGTGGACACGCCTGATGGGTCAAGCGGGTGTAACATATGGAGGATCGTATATACCAGCGTCACCGTCACGCCCGTAATGGCAGCGATGGGAGCGACCGCCAGGAGTGTGTCCTTCCAGAAAAAGCGCGGCGATAAACGATGCCGTGGCATCGGTGCAAACAGCGTCCACATGATCGTCGGCAAGGTGACCAGGAAGATATTCATGAAAGTGATGTGGCGGGGTTCGAACGGATAAACAATGCCCAGCGCCAGCGTCGCCAAAAGCAGCACGACGCCATAAGTAAGCTTGTGAAAAAACAGCGTGGCGATAATCTCGATAGCCTGCATAATGCGGTTGCCCAGTCGCATACCAAGCGGCAGTGAATTGAACGAATTGTTCATTAACACAATGTCCGCCACGCGCCGAGTCGCGCTGGCACCAGCGTACATCGCCACGCCCAGATCGGCCTTTTTAATAGCCAGCGCATCGTTGACGCCGTCACCAACCATGCCGGTAAAGTGACCCAGGTCGCGGAAGGTACCAATAATGCGTTCTTTCTGTTCGGGTAATACCCGGGCAAAAATCGTATGAGCAGCGACCGTTTTATCCCACTTTTTGTCCGAAACTTTCGCCAGCTCTGCGCCAGTAATTACTTTGTCCGCATCGGCAATGCCAACCCTCTGGGCTACAAAGCGGACCGTGTTTGGATTATCGCCACTAATTACACGAATACTGACGCCGTTTTGTTGCAAATAGGCGACCGTTTTTTCAACACCACTGCGCAGTTGATTGGACAAGATGATAAGGCCTAGTGCCGTTCCGGAACCAGCAGCCAGTTTTTTTAGCGAACCAGCCGCAGGGAAGCGAGCGACCAGCAGAACGCGTTGACCCTCGCCGGTTAGTGTATCAATGCGGCGCAACTGCGCACGGCTTAACGGCGCCAGGTCAGCCAAAAACTCTGGGGCACCCATCACAATGGCGTGAGCCTTACCGTCGATCGTCACGCGGACACCGCTCATTTTGCGCGACGACGAAAACGCCAGAACTTCTTTCACAACATAATTCCTTGGTGTTGGCAGCGCTTCAATAATGGCATCGCCCGTGCTATTGCCTTTGCTCGTTTCACGCGCAACAATACCGATCAATTCGTTCAGTCGGGTTCCTTTTGTGTCAAACAATTCCAACGAGTCAAAATCGACCGTGTCGCTGGTCAGCGTGCCCGTTTTGTCGACACACAAAATATTCAGTAGCGCCATAGCCTCGATAGCGCCTAACTTTTGTGGCAGCACCTGCGCCTGTGCCAATCTGAGCGCACCAAACGCAAGCAGCAGCGAACTGGCCAGCAGCAGGCCTTCGGGGACAACCGTTACGGCTGCAGCGGTGATTGTTTTAAAAATAATGACAGCGTGCAGACCAGCAAAATAATACACAACAAATATCAAGCCCGCCAAAAAGAGCGCGCCCCAGGTCAACCAAGTAATGGCACGTCCGATCGCACGCTGGAGTGGTGTCGGGCGGGGGACATAACGTTTTAACGCCTGGCTCATCATACCGACCTTCGTCGCTTCACCTACTGCCATTACACGGACGGTCGCGGTGCCCGCCATAATGACACTCGCGGCGTATACGACGTCGCCCTTCGGTTTATCAACCGCGGCCGATTCGCCGGTCAACATACTTTCATCAACTTCCAGCCCGCTACTGACTGTGACCGTGCCATCGGCCGGAACCTCATCGCCCGCTTGCAGCGCAATGTGGTCACCGACCGCTAACTGATCAAATAGCACTTCTTGAATCACCCCATTTTTACCAATGCGACGGGCGAGGGGCCGATTCATCAGTTCTAGTTTTTTGAGCGCTCGTTGCGCTCGAACCTCTTGAACGATAGCAAACAACGTGTTGACCACGATGACAAATGATATAAACCATGCATCGCGCGGTTCACCCAGGGCCAGTAAAATAGCAGCTAACACCAAAATCGCAATAACGATCGGCGACGCAAAGTTACGACCCAGGATAACCAAAAAATCTCTCATATCCTGTTATCTATCATAGTTGTTCGCATGATGAATAGCTATAGCGGTTCATATTGCCTAGACACCACTACCTAATATGGCCTATTATTGTTAAGTTGATTTATTACGTATAAGAAAAGGGGACATCCGTGGCAAAAGCGCACACATCGGCACATGATCACGTGTCAAAGTTCACCGACAGACAAAAAAAGATTGCACTGATTGTCGTCGCAACAGCCTTTGTCATGGACCTGCTAGATTCGACAATCGTTAACGTGGCAATTCCGTCGATCCAGGCCGATCTGGGAGCCAGCTTCTCGTCAATCCAGTGGCTGGTTGCTGGATACCTGCTGGCGTTTGCCACCTTTTTGATCACCGGCGGTCGCATGGGCGACGTGTTTGGGTACAAAAAAATCTTTATCATCGGTGTGGCCGGATTTACCGTCGCATCGCTGCTATCTGGCCTGGCCTGGAGCCCTGAAGTCCTGATCTTTACCCGCATCCTGCAAGGCGCATCAGCCGCGTTGATGGTGCCACAGGTCATGTCGACCATGCAAATTATGTACAAGCCCAAAGAGCGCGGTGCAATCAATGGGTTATTCGGTGCCCTCGGTGGGCTGGCCGCATCACTGGGACCAGTGATTGGCGGACTACTGATCCAAGCGAACCTGGTGGGGCTCGACTGGCGTCCGATCTTCTTGATCAACGTACCTATTGGTATTGCGGCGCTGTTTTTGGCCGTCCGATTCCTTCCAGAAGGTAAGTCACCACATCCGCTCAAACTGGACATTATCGGTACGTTCTTGGTCGTCATTACCCTTAGCCTGCTTGTATACCCACTCATCCAGGGCCGTGAACTGGATTGGCCTATCTGGACCTTTGGCATGTTGCTGTCGGCCATTCCTGCATTTTTGGTGTTTATCTGGTGGCAGCGCAAAAAAGACCGCAAAGATCATTCCGCCTTGGTGCAACCGTCACTCTTTAAAGTCAAATCCTTTGGCTATGGCCTAGGGCTCAACCTGGCTTTCCAGATTGCGATCGCTGGATACTTTTTGACCTTTGGTCTGTTCACGCAGATTGGGCTTGGCTTCACGGCCCTCGAAGCCGCCTTTACAGATCTGCCGCTAGCCGTCGGTATTACCTTTGCAATGATGGTCTTCGGCAACACGGTCATTCCAAAATTAGGTCGACGTGCCATCAGTTATGGTGCGGCCACCATTGCGGTCGGCATGGGTATTATCATCGCTACTATCGCGCTGTTTAGCGACAGTTTGACTGGCTGGCACTTCATCCCAGGACTGATCGTCACCGGTGTCGGTATGGGCTTTGCCTTTGGCTCGCTGTACTCGGCGGTGTTAAACGGTGTTGATACCAAACACGCCGGATCAGCCTCGGGCACACTAAGCGCCGTCCAGCAGGTCGGTGGGGCAGTTGGCGTTGCGATCATCGGTGTCGTGTTCTTTGGCCAACTATCATCGGGCGCCGCTTCGCACTTTGACGACGTCGTGCCCGCGCTGAAAGACACCCTAACATCACAGCACATCCCTGCCGAGGCCCAAACCGCTATCATTGATGGTTCGAAGACCTGTTTTGTTGATCGCGCAAAAGAAAAGGATTCATCGATCGTGCCTGCCAGTTGTACGGCGCTTTCAAGTGCACCTGGTGGCTCACCAGAGCTTGTCACGGCCATTACTGACGCCGCGACGGACGCCAACCGCATTAACTTTGAATACGCCTTCCGCTGGGCAATTGCGCTCGAGGTCAGCTTCTTAATCATAGTAATCGGCCTCAGCTTCTTGCTGCCAAAATCATTCGTCCACGACGACACAATGATAGCGTAAACGCTGACCAATCAAAAAGCCCTCGATTGTGAGGGCTTTTTGATTGGTCGCGGGGAACCTAGGCCGTAATCGACAGCAGTGTCCAGTTGCCGCCACGGTTGTCGCTGCGTAGGCGAAAATTAGCGCGGCCATCTGACAGCGTCAGAATCTCGGCGATGCGACCACCATGGCGCACCAGGCAGCGCAGTCCTGCATCCAAAAAGTCATAGGTTGCGCCCTGGTATTCCATGCGGCGTGGATAAGCCGCCAGGTCCTTTTTGAATCCCATGACAGTGACTTGTACTTGTTCGTTGATGTTTGTTCGGTTCATAGTGTTATTCCTCCAAAAGATAAAGATTTTTATTGTAAACGCAAAAATGCCGACTCGAGGTGATTGGTCAGCAGCGGACTTTTAGGAGATCATTACATGGGAGAGGAAAACCAGCCGCATACAGGTTTTCTGTTTACTCAGTAACGGGTGTAAATTGTACGGATAACAGGGGCGCTTAGTACCGTTATGGTCACCAGTGTGCGTGCCTCCGCGAATGAGAGTAAGACTCTATAAGCCTGTAAGTGAAAAGGTATTCCCACCAGTACCTACATGACTGTATTAACTATACACCCGGGCATGAAATACATGTCAACAGTCATAGCACCCAACACCGGAGGAATCTTTACAAATTAATCATTTTGTGTTAGAATGGCAAAGTCAATAAGCGGTCAACAGAGCTCGAGAGCTCTAGCCCTGTTGGCAGTACATCTGACAATTAGGTACTATACGTAACTAGCGTACAACTCAATACAGCCACTTGTTCCTCCCGATTCAGGGAACCAAAAGGAAAGAGAACCCAATGATTGGCTCCACCCGAATGAAGGTGGCAGGCATCACGAGCGCTCTCGCGCTGGTGATTGGCCTGTCCATCTCGGTGCCGCTGGCGGCACTCGCGGACGATGCGGCTCCGGAGACGGAGACGACAGTCGTCGACGAGACGTCCACATCCGTGGACGAGACCGCCACCGATGACACGGAGGAGACGGACGACGAGTCCGAGGACACCGATGACACGGAAGACACCGAGAACACCGACGAGTCCGAGGACACCGATGACACGGAAGACGACGGTGACACGAATGACCCGACCTGTGTCGAGGATCCGACGTTCAGCTACACGTTCGACGGCGCGACCGGTGAGGTCGTACTGACGGTCAGTGGCGGCGACGACGGTGACCCGATCTGCGATCCGCTCGCGGCCCGCACGGCAGCCTGGACCTACGACCTGCCCGCATCTGGAAGCCCCTCGTGGCCCCAGACGTTGGCCGGTTTCACGGACCAGCTGATCGACGTGATCGGTGACTACAGCTGGGCACCCCCGGCGCAGGAGGCCTGCTACCAGTACGACGCCTACGCGGCGTTCGTGTCTGATGGTGGCTTCGACGCGCTTGGCCTGCCGGAGAACTTGCTTGGGTCGCACAACCCCAGCGAGCCGGCGTTCCTGCACGAGACCCTCCCGGGCTCGGGCACGAACCCGACGTGGTCGTACACCACGTCGGAAGGTT
>CALMQN010000117.1 GCA_937872185.1 uncultured bacterium | reverse complement strand
CCTCCTCCGCCAAATTAAATAACGACCGTTTGGTCGTTATTTAATTTGGCGCCAGTGCTTAAATATCAAGCGTGTACGTCAAGTTTTTGGTTGAGTAATCCTTAGTGTCGTAGACCGTGTCTTCAAATTGCAACTTCAACTTTTTAGCGTCTTTGGCAATTTTGAATACCAAGTTGCCGGTTGCTGTTGCATCAGGTGACAAGTTGCCGCCGGTGAAGGCAGGGGATACAGTGATGAAATATGATGTGTCGGCGATGCCGTCTGCGTTCAGGCTAAGTTCGTATCCAGAGAACGTTTCAGATTCGCTGCCTTTGTTTGTGACGCTTACATTGACCAGAACGTATTCTGAGTCAGCGCCAGCGGCGTAATATTCTTCGTCAGGAACATAGTTACGTTTGACGGAGTTTGCTTTGACGTCGAATGATCCAAAGTGAGCCGTCTGGCCTTTATCGAAATCTTTCTTGGCGTCAATTTGCGCTTGCTGCGCAGCGTATTGGTCGTCAATTGCTTGGCTGATGGCTGCGCCTTGGCCAACTAATGCGCCACCTGCTGCCAGTGCGATAAAGAAAATCGCGACAAAGATGAGCGATGAAAGCGCACCCAGGCCACCAGTGATGATACCGGCGATTGACATGCCCTTGCCGCCCGGTTTCTTCATGGCGATGATACCCAAAACGACGGCTGCGATACCGAAGAATAGTCCCATAAAGAACCATCCCGACAGTACTGCCAAAATACCAAGTACTAATGACGCGATTGCCAGTCCATTGGTTGGACCAGCGTGCACAGGTGCTGCGTGTACCGGTGCTGGACCAGCTGCGACAACTGGCTCTTCCTTCTTTGGTGCTTCTTTTTGCTCACTCATATCCCGTTCTCCTTGGTGATACTGCTAATATACACCATAAGCTGGTTGTCAGCCAGCCGTCAGTGTGACCAGTTAAATGATACGGATAGAAAGTACAGGAGTACTTATGCCTAATGATCGCTAAGCATTGTTGCGCTTCTGGTGAGACCAGCACGAATTCGGCTTGAACGCGTCTCGTACAACTTTTTTTTCGCGTTATAACGCAGCTCTTCGTTGAACTCGCTGGGCAAACATGTTGCTAGCGCAAACACTTTTTCTTTTACAGCCTGGTAAGGATTGTGGTCTTCGTTAGCGACAAATTTTAACTTACGAGCGCCGAAAGAAAGGGCTTCCCTTTTTTTAAGGCTAAATATTTTGCGCCATGAAATGCCTTCACTGGCATCTTGGCGGGTATAGAATGCCGCGTGTTTGCGTGAAATCGGGCTAATTGCAAGAGCATCTTCGGAAGTGACCTGGCCATTCGCATCATGGTTTTGCATCACCAGTACAATAAAATCTTCGTTGATGGTTTCGCCGGCTTCAGTTTTATACTGTCGTCCAGATTTCTTGCCGCGAGCAAAGAAGCACTTATCTTCACCAAAAATTTGACGTATGTCTTCAAGGACTTTGATGCGTTCCAAATCAACCCTCTCTTTTTCGGTGTCGGTAGATTCATCAAACAGCTCTTCGGCAAGCTGTCGCAAGTTGGTGTCCCCGGGCAGGATGGTAAAGTCTAGCTCTTGGTTGGCAAGAATTTCAAAATTGACATCAATGTCTGGCAGGGATGTTTCCTCATCGGTATCGATTGCGCTAGGTACGAAGACATCAAAGGGCTTACTTGCTATCGTATCAAGTTGACGTAAAAGATTATTGCGATAAGAACTAGGATTGGACTGTGCGAATTTCAGTGCACGAACTATATTTTCGTTCGACTCGCTGTAGTAATCGTCTGCATCATCCATGCCCTTCTGCTTACGATAGGCGTTGTGCGCAAGATCTCGCGTCAGAGAACCGAGGCCGGGCTTGCTTGCTGACAACAAAATGCCCAGGTGAGATACGTAGGTTGACAGAATCTCTTGGTGCCAAAGCTCGTTAAGTTCGTTATCTATCTCACGACTACGCCTTGCTGCATCAACGCTGTTGCTTGTCCTAAGACTTTCGAGCTCGTTTGGAAGTGCGGCCAGTTTTCCATGTAGATCATCTTTGTGAACTGCGTCGTGATAAGCGGTCGTCGCATTTTCTACTAGGTGTTTTTCGCCGTGCACACCACCAGGAACGTATTCCGAGTATATGGCTAATTGTTGACGGATAAAGTCAACCGACATTGAAAGCAGCTCTTGCTCATCGAGCGGAGTGTCTCCTTCAAGTGGAGGGTCGTACTCGGAGTTTTTAAAATAATGAAATATCACACCAGGGTAGCCTAGTGGCATATCACTTTCAACTTCGAATATTTTACGTGCTTCGCGAAGGACATCTGGATCAAGCCGCATATCAACCATCTGTGCAGCATTAGATTCGGTAGCTGCTTGTTCGATTGAAGGTTCTGCAACGTCACTAATCATTATGGTTGCTATATTAACATAAGTGTTAACAAAAGTCAATAATCAAGGTGTCAACTACGCTCCGATATGCTTATTCAACGGTCGCCCGTTCGAGCAGATCTGTTAAAATGAGACGGATGGAGAGATGCAGGAGTGGTTGAACTGGCCGCTCTCGAAAAGCGGTGTGGCGCAAGATATCCGGGGTTCGAATCCCCGTCTCTCCGCCAAATAAATGCGATGGCCGCACGGCTGTCGTTTTTATTTACGGTATAATAAAACCATGCCAAATATTCGCAAAGTTGTTAAAAAACTGATCCCAACCAATCTCTTTCGCACCATTGAACCATATGGCCACTGGGCCGAATCTATCATTATGAATGTGCGTTATGGGTTTCCGTCGCGGGGTATGCACGTTATTGGGGTCACTGGCACAAATGGCAAAACCACCACAACATTATTGATTCAAAAAATGCTAAGCCAAGCCGGTATTAAGACAGGTGTACTGAGTACGGTTGCGTACGGCATTGACGATGATATTAAACCGCAGATCGAACATATCACGACTGCACAGGCCAGCGTTTTGCAACGGCGGCTACGCGATTTTAAACGAGCCGGTGTAGAATGGGTCGTGTTGGAATCATCAAGCCACTCGTTGGCGCAACACCGCACCTGGGGCGTGCCGTATGAAATTGCGGTTATGACAAATGTAACTTACGAGCATCTTGATTATCACCGCACATTCGAACGGTATTTAGCCGCCAAACGTCGTTTGTTCACACTGGCTGCCAAAAACGGTCGCAAATTTGGCGTTGTTAACGCCGAAGATCCGAACGCTCAGAAGTTTATTGATAGCGTCCCGCGCAGCGTGACGTATGGTATTAAAAAAGGCAAATTGCGCGCTAGCAAGATCAAGCTAGCGGGTGACCATTCGACGTTTACGGCCAAGATTGATAAAGATACGTATGACATTCGGATTAATATCCCCGGCGATTTTAACGTTAGCAACAGTCTGGCTGCCGTTGCGGTTGGTCGCGAAGTGGGCCTGACGAAAAACCAAATCGAAAAAGGCATTGCCGCACTGGCGGGTGTCGAAGGTCGCATGAGTGTAGTCGATGCAGGTCAAAAATTTAAGGCAATTGTTGATTTTGCCGGTACGCCCGATGCCTTCACGCGTTTGTTTAGCGGCCTGCGTCCGGCGACCAAGGGCAAACTGGTGGTTGTGTTTGGGTCGCCTGGACGGCGCGACGAAGCAAAGCGACCCGTACAAGGCGAGATTGCCGGACAGAATGCTGACGTGTTGATCGTGACCGAAGAAGACGACCGTGACATTGACGGTAATGAAATTATGGAGCAAATCGCTGCCGGCGCAGTTAAAGCGGGCATGAAAAAGGATAAAAATTTGTTTTTAATTGGCAATCGCGAAGAGGCAATTGGATTTGCGCTGACACAGGTGTCAGAACCTGATGACGTGGTGATTATTTTGGGCAAGGGCCACGAAAAAACGATCGAACGCGTAGATGGTATTTATCCGTGGAGCGATATCGAGGTCACGCGGGCAGCACTGCAAGAGCTGGTGAAGAAGGGGCGTTCGTAATGCCAATGTCAGTTGTTGGTGAATATTTTCCTGAGTGGCCAAAAGGCGAAGAGGGCCAGGATGATTATTATCGCCAGTCATGGGAACGCATTGGGCGCGGTGAAACGGTCTGGGTTCGCAGGGAATTTGAATCAGAGTTTGGATACATCATTGATTTATACGATGACAAGAGACTGGTCGGATTTATCGATGTGTCATCCGGCGAACAGGTGTACGACCCGTATTTTATCCCTGACGACGATCCTGAATCATCGCCAAAGCTTTTGATTCAGCCCCGCGAAGGTGTTTTGATTGATTTAGAAACAGCTATTGATGCGCTGGAAGGTCATATGCGCGCTGTGCAAGAAGGCCGTTAATAGTACGCGTCGTGATGTTTGTACAAATGAATGCGGCGGGCAACACGTTCGCCGATTTTTGACCAGATTTTGTACTGAGCGGGCTGGATGATCAGGTCATAGCAACCGATATAATCAACCACGTTGCGGCTGAAGGCAGTTTTGAACAAGCCGATGCCGCGGTGGGGGTGATCGGGATTATTAATCTGGTCACTGGGGGGTGATCCAACAAAATCGTGAACGAGTGCCCCCTTGGACTTTGCCCAATTGATAACCTGCCACTGCAACAAGTGGCTGGCACCGTACGCCGTCCGTTTGCGGGTACTGACGCCGTCTTTGTAACTGCTTTTTGTTCCCATGACCATGGCATAGGCGCCGGCGACAACCTTGCCGTCAACGTAGGCAAAGAACATCTGGCCCATGCCAGCTGCTTCGAATCGTTGCCAGAACGTGCGGTAATAATCGTAACTGCGGATGCCAAACTGGCCTTCGGCTGTTTCGACGTACAGTTTAAACATCACTAAGCAGTTTTTGGCTGTGGCTTTGACCTGTTTGACGGTCACGCCATCGCGTTCGGCGCGGCGAATGGCATAGCGTCCTTTTTGTGGCAATGTTGTCATAATGTCATCAGTCTTCGGTGATATATCCATCAAAATTGTT
>CALMQN010000116.1 GCA_937872185.1 uncultured bacterium | reverse complement strand
GGAGTACTCGAATGAGACCCGCGGCCAGGAGTTGGTCGAGGGGTCTAGAGGAGAACCTTTGGTGCGGGTGAAGAGACTCTAACTCTCGACCTCTTCCTTGGCAAGGAAGCGCTCTAAACAACTGAGCTACACCCGCATATGATGTACATGGAATTATATCTAGATTGCTTATGAGTTTCAACGGCTTCCTTGGCCTGGCAAGTCAGGTCACGTTCCGCGACCCCGCCAGTTTCATACTTTGAACATAGTTCAAAATCTGTAACGTGGCCTTGCGAATTACCACCGGTAATTCTCACTCTAAACAACTGAGCTACACCCGCATGCTCTAAAGAGTATACCGGGGTTAAGGGGTTTTTTCAAGCAAATAAATAACCCCATCTGACGATGAGGTGATTTATTTGGTGGCTCCTCCCAGACTCGAACTGGGGACACAAGGCTCTTCAAGCCTCTGCTCTACCAACTGAGCTAAAGAGCCGTAGCAATTGGATACCTCCATATTGTACGGATATCGGCCCCTGTTTGCAAGGTCAAAGAGGTATAATAGATACATGCAAAGAATCCCTTTAGCAGAGCGAATGCGGCCCACGACACTTGATGAAGTGATTGGTCAAACACATCTGCTGGGTGACGGCGAGATTTTAAAACAAATCGTCAAAAATAAAGAGCCTGTCAGCTTGATATTATGGGGACCCCCAGGCAGTGGCAAAACAACGCTGGCGCGCATTATCGCAAACGAGGTAAAAGCTGAATTTATCGAATTATCCGCAGTGACAAGTGGCAAAAAGGATGTCGAAAAAGTTATTGAACATGCCAAACAAAACTGGAATCTTCAGCTTCGTACCATTTTGTTTGTGGATGAAATCCACCGATTTAATAAAGCCCAACAAGACGCCTTTTTGCCTCACGTCGAATCAGGATTGATCACACTGATTGGTGCCACGACCGAAAACCCGAGTTTTGAAGTGATTAATCCCCTTTTATCGCGTAGTCGCGTGCTGGTGCTGGAACCGCTGAACAAGAATGAGATCGTCGCTATTTTGAAGCATGCGCTCAAAACCGAAAAGGCCGCTAATCGCGTCACACCTGCAGCACTCGATTACTTGGCAGAACTATCGGATGGCGATGCCCGCGTTGCCCTGGGCAACCTAGAGCTATCGCTCAGTATGGGTGAAAAAGTGACGCCCGAAATTGTAAAGGTGGCCGCACAAAAACGCGTTCCTGGGTATGACAAAAAAGGCGACATGCACTATAACGT
Organism: uncultured bacterium; assembly: GCA_937872185.1. GTDB lineage: Bacteria > Patescibacteriota > Saccharimonadia > Saccharimonadales > Saccharimonadaceae > UBA1547. Next base: position 2,391 of record CALMQN010000116.1, on the reverse strand, counting down.
TATATCGGCATTTATCAAAAGCATGCGCGGAAGCAATGTCGATGCCACGTTATATTATTTAGCGCGCATGATCGATGCCGGCGAAGACGCAAAATTTATCGCACGTCGCATGGTCATTTTTGCGAGCGAAGATATTGGATTGGCCGGCAATGGAGCGCTTGGTCTTGCGCTGAACGCCTTCCAGGCAGTGGAGCGTGTCGGCATGCCTGAGTCATCATACATTTTGTTTCACGTTGCGACGGCACTAGCCAAAAGTGAAAAATCACGACAAACAACCGACGCCATGAACCGCGCACAAGCGCTTGCCAAACAGTACCCGGATGCCCCAGTACCGCTCCACCTGCGCAACGCACCAACAAAACTGATGAAAGATATCGGGTATGGCAAAGATTACAAATGGGAAGCTGATTTTAAACACGGTAAGGGTTTCATACCGGATGAGCTGAAGAACGAAAAGATATTTTAAAAAGACCGTGCTAGTTGCACGGTCTTTTGTCTAGTTTTTGGCGGCGCGTTTGCGCTGGTTAGGGTCAAGGAATCGCTTGCGAAGACGCAGCGATTTTGGCGTAACTTCCAACAGTTCGTCGTTTTCGATAAAGTCGATCGACTGTTCCAGGCTGAGGTCAGTGTACGGCGTCAACTGAATCGCACCGTCGCTAGAGCTGGTTCGCATGTTTGTCAGCTGCTTACCACGGCAAACGTTTAGGTCCAAATCGCCCTGGCGGTTATAAACACCAACAATCATGCCTTGGTATACGGTTGTACCTGGGCCAACAAATAGTTCACCACGTGCCGCGGCTGCATCAAGTGCATAAGCAGTCGTTGCACCCGCTTCGGTCGCAACCAATGCACCGTTGCGTGTTTGCTGCAGTTTCGCACCAAGTGGCTGGTATCCGTGCGGCAGGCTGTTCATGATGACCGTTCCCTTAGTTGCGGTCAACAGCAGGTTGCGCAGACCAATCATGGCGCGCGTTGGAATGATGTATGTTGAGCGTGTCGTGCCGGCACTGGTCTGCTCTTGTTTGATCGGTGCAGCTTTACGAGTGCCGAGCTCTTGGCTGACAGCACCCAAAAACTCTGGTGCAACTTCGATCAACAATTCTTCGACGGGCTCTTTTGTTTCGCCGTCTTCTTCGATTGTGACTGCTTGGGGGCGACCGACTTCAAACTCAAAATCTTCGCGGCGCAGTGTTTCGATCAATACTGATAAGTGCAGTTCACCACGGCCAGAAACGACAAATCCAATACCCTCTTCGCTAACGCGAAGTGATACGTTTGTTTCAAGTTCTTGCTTCAGACGATCGCCAATTTGACGGCTGGTGTTGTACTTGGCTTCTTTGCCTTTTAGTGGGCTGGTGTTTGGACCCAAGTACATGCTCAGTGTTGGGGCTTCGATATCGATAACTGGCAGTGCATCAGGATGCTCTTTGTCAGCCAGTGTTTCACCGATGTGCGCTTCTGAGATACCCGTCAGGGCAACAATGTCACCAGCACTCGCTTGATCAATTTCTTCGCGGTTCAATCCACGGTATCCAAATACCTTGTCGATTTTACCGTTTACCAATGTGCCGTCACGTTTGATCAGCACAACTTGTTGCGCTTTTTTGACATCGCCACGCGTGATACGGCCAATGGCATATTTACCAAGGAATGAATCGTATTGTAGTGACGTAACCAGCATCTGGAACGGCATGTCAGTTTCGACAGTTGGCGCAGGAATATCGTTAATAATGGCATCAAAGATTGGTGTCAGGTCAGTGTGTTCAGACGGGTTGTCAGGTAGGTCTGTCCAGGCTTTGCCTTCACGGCCAATAGCGTAATACACAGGATAGTGTAGTTGGCTGTCGTCGATTGCAAGTTCCAAAAACAGGTCAGATACTTCGTCAACCACTTCATCAATACGACGTGACGGTTTGTCGATTTTATTGATCACCACTACTGGCTTCAGCCCAAGTTCAAGCGCCTTTGACAGCACAAACTTTGTTTGTGGCATCGGACCTTCTTGGGCGTCAACGATCAACAGAACGCCGTCGGCCATGTTAAGCGTTCTTTCGACTTCACCACTAAAGTCAGCGTGTCCCGGGGTATCGATAATGTTGATTTTGTAATCACCGTGGTAAATCGATGTCTGTTTGGCCGTAATGGTAATACCACGTTCGTGTTCTTGGTCGCCGCTGTCCATGATCAAGCTTTGTTCCATTTCGGCTTGGTTTGAACGGAAGGTATTGCTTTGTTTTAACAGGCCATCAACCAACGTGGTCTTTCCGTGGTCCACGTGGGCAATAATTGCGATGTTGCGAATAAATTTTGGGTCTTTCATAAAAATATGCCCGACATATTACCAATCGAGCGTTCCTTATCTGTAATTATGGCACACTTACGCTTTATTTT
>CALMQN010000115.1 GCA_937872185.1 uncultured bacterium | reverse complement strand
CGGTCAAAATCCAAGATTTGTGGAAACACATTACACCTATGGCCCGCTGGGAATGGATTCGATGGGTTAACGCGACCAGCGTCGACGAAACACGTGCCAGGCGTGTCGAAGTGTCGATATCAAAAATGCAATCGGGCAAACGACGACCATGCTGCTTTAACCTGGCAGCGTGTACCGACCCAGATCTATCAAAAAATGGTCGCTTGATCGAAACGACTAATTAGCAATACTGCAAGGATCAATACTTTTCCGTTGCAATATTCGGACAACCGATTCAGAAAAGCTTTGGGTATTTAATTCGCCGTCTTGTAGCGCTGCGGATGCGCGTGCAATGATTGATTGGAATAGCGTTGCAAGCGTAGTCGTATCTTGATGCTGTTGCACGATAAGCGCAATATCAACGTCAGCCTGCCACGCCTTTACCGCTGCGTCTTCGATTGATCCCGGAACTGCTTTGGCCGTCAGAGAATCGGTGTAAATTACCGAATTTTGATACCCGTATCCACGTAGAAGTGACGCCGCAGCGGCCGACCATACTGCCGGCTGTCCGTCAGTCAAACCCGGCACAATCGCGTTGCTGACCATTGCATCGGGCTTTAGGTCAGCAAGTTGTTGGTAGGGGATAAGATCGCGCGTCTGCAGGACAGCCAGCGGGTCGGTCGTGGCGCTGCCGTTATCTGTATTGCCTGACGCACTGCCAAGGCCCGGAAAGTGTTTAATAACTGGCGTTACACCGGCTTTCTGCGAGGCGTTTATCATTTGGGTTGCATATTGCACGACAACCGATGGTTCTGATGAATACATACGATCAGGCAGCGGGCTGGGTTGCCTGCCGATGACATCGATCACTGGTGCAAAATTGGTGGTTATCCCAATTGTTTTTAGATACTGCGCATCGGTAAGATACCGCTGGTACGCTTGTCCGGGGGTATAGTCAGCCGCCATTTCTGCCGCACCAGGCACACGTCCTTCACTGGTATACCGTTGCACAGTGCCACCTTCTTGATCAACAGCAACGGTGGGAGCGATCGTGAAACCTTGGATAAAATCGGCAATTGTCTCTGCTGGAGTTTCGTCCATAATGATGATGCCCCCGATACCATTTTCGGTAAAGGCTGGCTTTGACGATACTAATTGGTCGCTGTATCCAGCAGCCATTATTTTTTGTCCGATTAAAACGCTTGCAGGCAGTTTTTCTACGCAGCTAAGCGCGGTTTTGACAGGAACCACAGGGACAACATCAGAGGGTTTAGCGGCATGTTGCCGTTCAGTAATCAGTTTTGCCGCAAAACCACCACCAACCGCGGCCAACACTATCAAGATAATAGCGCCAATGACAATTAGGGCTCGTCGCTTGTGCATACAGCCAGTATATCAGCTTGTAAAAGCTATGCCTCGACTGCCTGATTGATCGCCTTGACGATCGCGGGGATATACGCACCCAACATTTCGTGTCCTGCTGGGA
>CALMQN010000114.1 GCA_937872185.1 uncultured bacterium | reverse complement strand
CACTAACGTCTCCGTAATATATATTGTCCCGTGCCGTCGCAAAATTATACGCAATATGATCCTGGCTTAGCACACCCAGCTGTCTATGCCATGACGTAATATCAATATCGGTCAGTGGGATATCGTCAACCATGATCGCTCCTGAGGTCGGACGATACAACCCCATCAGCAGCTTGATTAGTGTCGTCTTGCCTGCGCCGTTTTCGCCAACCAATGCGACGTGCTGATCGCGCTGTATGCTAAAGCTGACGTCTTTCAGTACTTCATTCTTGGTGCCGGGGTACGAAAATGATACATGCTCAAGACTAATCGTCCGTGGTGAACCACGAAAGTGTACGTCACCGCCCGTACCTTCGGGCAATTCCATGAATAATTGGTAATCAACCAGGTTAATAAGATCTTCATCGATCGAATTAATCGTTGACACAAATCCACTAGCGCCTGATAGTGCCCGCGATACCACCTGCTGTACGTATATAAACTGGCCGATTGGAAGCGCGTGCTGGATTATCTGCGCGACTGTCCATAACAATGCAACCACTTCTGCACCTGCCTCGAGCGCATTGGCCCCAAGCCGCTTTAGAATATATTTACGCTCAAAATCAATCTGTTCCTTTTCATCAATATCACGATACTTTGTACGCAAGTCCAGCAAAAATCGCACCATGCCGTATACGCGGACATCGGCAATGCGATCAGGTTGAAATAACCCCCACTCAATCATGCCGCGTGTACGCCTGGTTTCGACGTTTTTGTTCCAATGCGCAGCCTGAGCACGTGATAAACGAAACTGAATCACAATGCCAGGGATCACAGCAATAATTAGGATCAGCCCAAGCCACCAACTTACTAGTATGAGCGCAATTAGACCGGTGATAAGCCCGACGAAGTTCTTTATAATAGATGCTAATCGATCAAACACATATGGAAATACGTTGGCAAAACGTGATGCCTTGTCGTATGTATCAGCCGTCTTTTTATCATCATACTGCCAAAAATCTAGTTTCAAAAAGTGCTCATACATGCGATCGCTCATTGCTGCTTCAACGCGGTAACGAAGCAACTTAGTGACGTATTGCTCCAAGCTACTCCATCCCGCCAAGGCAATTCCTAAAACCGATGTCACAATCACGTATGTGGTCGCCCTGGCACCGGCCGATGCATCGCCTGCGAACGCTTCTGCTAACGCCGTCGTCGTCAACGCAGCGTAATATGTCGTTATGATCGGCAAGATTGCGTCGATAAACGCACCGCCAAGTTGCACCAGCACCGCGCCTGGCGCTGCCTTAAACGTAATCTTACCAACAGCAAAAATAGCGATAAATCGCTCACGCGTCGACAATTTTTTTATTTCAGCCATTGATTATAAATATACCACACGCCTTTCGGGGTGTGGTATATCGTTATATCAGTTATTTTTACTGTGCAGAGCTTGTGCCACAGGTGTACGTGACACCGTCGACGATGTGCGTACCGCTTCCAAGATCGGCACACTTACTGGCAATCATGGCAACACCCGCAATAAAGACGATTGCAATAATTGTACCAACAACAATGTTAATGGCACCAATGATAATACCGGCAAGTGCCAGCCCATTCTTTTGACCAGCCGCCTTGGCTTGTTTCAGTCCGACAATACCAAGAATCAAACCAACCAAGCCCGCACCAAGTAATGATACGATCA
>CALMQN010000113.1 GCA_937872185.1 uncultured bacterium | reverse complement strand
GAAGGTAACCAGGAGGAGAAGGCCGTGCTTGGGTGAACGCAACGCGTTCACCCAAGCAACCCACATCACGAAACCTTGGTGATCGTGACGCGACGAGGTGTTTCGCACATGCTGCGCCGCCGAGCGCCATAGCCCGATGTTGGATAGACGGTGTCACGCGTGATTCTTCCCTGCTTGACCAGTAAATGCAGGGCCTCTGCAACGCGAGACTGGTCAGATCGCCGATAGCCATGCGGCTTTAGCAATTCATCCTCCCAGTTCTCGGCTACGTATGTGAAACTGCTCGGTAGCCGACCATATAGCTCGTCAGCAAAAACCTCTGCGAGCGTTCCGCCAACTACCGGTACATCTGCAATAGCCATTTCTCCTCCTGATTGTTGATGACGCGGAACTGTTCCACGTCCGGTACGTCGCTGAAATAAAAAACCGCCGAGGGTTGCCTTGGCGATCATTTCTTTCTGCGAGTGTATGAGAAAACTATGCCGAAGGCGCGTCGAACATCATCATGAGACAGAGCACAGATTGTTCGTTACGTATCTTCATAAAATAGTTTCCTTGTTCGTTATTGTACAAAGATTTTCCAAAGTGTGCAACTAGAGTTTGTCAGGTGCGGGAATACCAAGAACGGTTAGTCCGCTCTTTAAGATACCCGCGTACGCGCTTACCAACTGAACACGGATCGCCTCGCGGTCATCACCAATCACATGCGATTTCTCATAAAAGCGGTTAAACGCTTGCGCAAGTTCATACAGGTACGTACAAATGAGGTGCGGCGATAGTTCGCTTACGGCAGCACTGACGACTTCTGGATATTCAGTCATTTTCACCAGTAGCGCCCGTTCATAATCATCAAACGTCGCGATCAACGTATCATCATTTACTTCGCCAGCCTTTTCGACAATCGATGCAGCCCTGGCATGTGCATACTGCAGGTATGGCCCGCTATTGCCCAGTACACTGACCGATTCTTTCGGGTCAAAAATGATGTCAGGGCCAATGCGATTTTTCAAAAACGCGTACTTTACCGCTCCCAGTACTGGTGCAGCATCACGGTTGCCTTGGGCTTTTTCGTTTTCGTCCGTCGCGATATCAAGAACGTCAACCGCCCGCAGGAAATTGCCCTTTCGGCTGCTCATTTTGACCCCACCCGCAAGTTTGACGTTACCGTGGGTAAAATGTTTCGTCCGACGAGCAAGGTCGGGTGCAAATTGTTCAATACTCTTCAGCACAACTTTCATGTATTCAGTAATGTCGTTGCCGGTAATAATCACCGATTCGTCAAAATGATAATCGTCCCACTTTTTGATACTTAGCCCAACATCTTTGGCCTCATACGTTGGCAAGCCTTCACTATTAATAAACACTCGGGTATGCAAATCATACGGTTCACCCACAAACACCACTGCCCCATCACTTTCGCTGTACACGCCGTTCGCTTGCTGCTCGCGGACGGTCGCAAGGCCAATAGGCGCAGTTTCGCTTTCGGGATAATACTTTTCAAAATGCGTTCCAATACGGTCGTAAAATGCGTTGAAATAATCATAACTCCACCCGCGACAGGTCCAGTACAGCTTTGCGAAGTCCGAGTCATGGTCATTGTCACTATGAAGCTGATACACTCTTTTGTTCAGCGCCACAATCTCGGACTTTGCAACTTCATCGTCTTCATATGCATTGGTGCCTTCAACATATGCCGCCGCCATCCACTCTGATCGCTCTGATTCTGGAATGTCATCAAGGCCGCTCGGATTCTCGCCGCCAAGTCGACGCATAATGGCCCACATCGTTTTTGCAACGTGCATGCCAACGTCACCGCCAAAGTTAACGCGGTGAACAATTCCGCCTGCATATTCGATCAAATTCGAAATAGCATCGCCGATGATGCTGGTATATAAATGCCCGGCATGCAGTACTTTAAAAGGGTTCGGGTCAGAATACTCGGTGACTACCACCTTGCCTTGATACGCGCTCGATGTGCCATACTCACTTTTTTGTTCACGGATGCCCTGCAAGTTGGCAGACAATACTGTGTCCGAAAGGCGCAGGTTAATAAAGCCCGGACCGGCAACACTGACCTCTGAAAACATATTGTCTGTTCGTAAAGCTTCGGCCAGTTGGTCGGCAATTTCGCGCGGGCTTTTACCAACCTGTTTGGTAATCTGCATGGCCACATTGGTAGCGTAATCACCAAACTGCACGTCAGGACGCGACAATTGTATGTCTTGGTCGATCTGAAAAAGATCATGGACAGATTGTCGGATACGGTCGCTAATTGGCTTCATTAGTGTTTATTATACCAAAAGTGGTGCGATCAGGCCTACATCAGCCCCGATTCAAGGTTAATCTGAAAGTCATACCAGCCACTTTCAACAAGAACGGACAATAGGTCTTTGTCCAATCCAGTAGCGATGGCAATGCCCACAATAATTAGCACAATACCCAGCACTTTATGGAAAATTCCGTTTGGATTGATGCCCCAGCCCAGTTTTGCCACCATTGTACGTCCAAATACAGCTAATAGCGCCAACATAACCGACAAGCCAAGCACAAATGTCAAAAGATAGACAAACCCAAGTAATGGGTCGGCTGGTAAAATGACGGCTACGATAAGTGCGTAGGTAGGGCTACAGGCGCTAAAGACTGGCCCCAAGCTTGCACCCAGTAGCGCGTCGCCCCATATGCCTTTTTTCGTAGATGCTTTGCTCATGTTTTGCTGAGCAACAATTGGCAGACGGAATTTTAAAACAATTGTTTCCCATAGCCTAGGGAATAATGTCACAACACCAAATATAGTTATGATGACACCGCTAATAATTGCCCACGTCGATGACGGAATGCCCAGCAATAAGGTCGATGATTTCAGCAAAATACTAAAAACGATGATCGACACGCCAAGACCGACAATCACCGCAATTGCGCTATGCGATTTGCCGCCAGTGGCCGTACGTGCAAGCAAAATGGGGATGAGCGACACCACACACGGTGCTAAGACCGTCAAAATGCCTGCAAGAAACGCAATAAGTATCAGGCTCATTTTGTGTTCTCAATAATTGCCTCTATCGATTTATCCTTGCCATATCCATTCCACAGCGTCTGCTTAACCCCACCTGCATTAACGCGCACAAACGTCGACTGAATCGTCACCCCGTACTGCTGCCTAAGGTCCTGGGCGTCGTCGTAGGTTACCTTTAAAATTTGGACGCCGTTAGGGAGATCACCAGCCTTTATTGCTTGGTCATACGCGCGACATTCGGGGCACCACGCGGCATAAAAAAACAGCACTGTCATGGTATACCCAGCGTCATCGATAAGTCCATTATCGTATGTTTCG
>CALMQN010000112.1 GCA_937872185.1 uncultured bacterium | reverse complement strand
TTTCAGCTCACCAGTCACCTGCACGACAACCGCACCGTCGCCTGCTTCAACTTCGATAATTTCTTTTTTCAGTTCTGATTGCGCTTTGCGCAGTTTGTTTAACATCTTTACTTGATCAAATGCCATGATGGTCTCCTTCAGTATTTCATACTCTAGTATACCTTACGGGGTACGAGTATACACGTAAAAACGGTCGCTGGTGTCTTGCTGTGTGGTTGTGATAATGCGACTGATGACATATCCGCTATAACTTTTGGATGCCTGTTGGACACGACGTGTGGCGGTAAACGTTGCTGCTGTTGGTGTAGTTGTGGCGGTGATCGTCTTGTTGTGACTTTGAACAACACGATAAAACGGCAGTTCATCAGCTGACACGACTAGTTGCCCTGTGTCTTTTGGTAACAGGCGTAGATCCTGTGAGAAGTTCGGGACGGTTTTAGGGTCGTAGTGGTACCCATAGACGTACCGTTCCAGCCCCGACAGGATCAAGGCGCCAACCAGAATAACTAGCGGAATGAGTCCGGCAATACGCGCATAAGGGTTTCGCGGAAACAGTCTATACCAATACCCCAGCAAACTGCTTAGGCCGGTTGCCATCAACAGCACCAATGGTAAAAATGTCACACTGGTGTAAAGCGGGTTAGTGATCAGCACAGGTATCAAACACAGCAGCCAAATGATGATCAAATAACTTTGCGTACTGTCGCGCGTTTTAATCAGCTTGTACACGCCAAACCCAATAATAATCATTGATCCCAAACCGAATACAGGTGTCATCAGCCCAGTGGTGCTAGCGCTCATGAATCCCATGTATTGGTGGAACAGCAAGCTAAGGTTGGCCGACCAGTTCGGCCACTCAGTAGGGACTCCCAAAATCGACAGGCCCAGTTCTGGTGTTCTGGCGATACCGATCAGCAGTGGTGTCACGATGATCAGGCCAATAACAAATCCTGCCAACAATCGGCCTTTTGATAGTTGCCCCAATATATAACGCAGGTGTGGGTGGAGCACCGCCGCAATTGCCAGTGCAATCAGTGCATAAATGCTGAGCGGTGTATATAGGCTGAGTGCGGCGACAACAAAAAACAGGATTTTCCATAGCAGTCGCGGGGCGGCACGTTTAGCAATCAACGTGCCAAGCAGCAACAACCAAACAGACCACAGAACATACAGGATCCCTGGCGTGCCGCTTTGTGCGATAAACAAAAACTGACCGGTGGTGATTGCAATCAGTGATGCCAGTAATGCGATGCGTGGCTTGAACCAGCGTCGCAGCAGGAGCACCAGCCCAACAGCAGCAACCAGTGCCAAGATGAGTGACGGTAACTTGATGCTAAAATCACTGACGCCAAAGACGCTGATGCTGGCTTGTTGCAACAGGTGAAACGGCAGATTAGTCACTGCCAAGCTATTAATGTCGGTAAGTGTGATGGTTGAACTTTTAATAACGGCTGCCACTTCTTGATCTGAAATGCCACCTGGCGTATACAGCCCAGCGAATACCAGCAGGCACGTCAGCAGGAGTGCAAGAAAGATGTATCCGATCCAATAACGGAATCGATAGATATAAAACGATGTAAAATCAATACCCATACGGTACTACTGATTATACCATGGC
>CALMQN010000111.1 GCA_937872185.1 uncultured bacterium | reverse complement strand
TCGACTTCCTCCGGCCCTTGCTTTGCCTCTTCCCATGCAAGCTCCCCTGGTTGCTTGTCAAGTTGCAAACTTTCGAACCTTTGCTCTACAGTCTTGCGATAGGCTTCCGTGTCTTCCTCGAGAGATCCCTCGCTATATTTTGCGGCTTCCATCTTAATGGGGTCGTCAAGAATTTCTCTAACCCTAGCGAGCCACTCATCTGTCTTCCTTAGGCTTTCTTTGAACCCATCGATCGCAGCCAGTTTAGCCTCTCGCTCGGTTTCAATTGGACGCGTCCACACATCTTGGTGTAACGGATCTTTCTCTAGTGATGCAAGAGAATCACCTCTGGAAGCGCTACTTGCAAGGTTCTCGTTGATGAGCCTGGCATAGCCATGCAAATTATTGACGCTTTCTGAATCAACAAGGACCTGCTGCACGGCATGACCGACCGTTTCGGCCTTTTTAAAATCAAATCTTGTGTCTGTGTCGTCCTGCTGTTGGGCAGACCTCTCTCCGACCAGTTGTTCAGGTTGCGTGACGCCTTCACTTTCATGTTGCGTTGCTGCTGTATCTAAAGCCTCAGGTTGTGCGCCGTACGATGCCTGCTCGCCACTGTCTTGCTGATCCATAATTAATCCTTTGCCTGTTTATAATGCGTATGCTTATACAATACAGGACCGTACTGACATGGTCAATCTGCGCAAAGGGGCTACAGCTGTGTCAGAATTTCAGCACCATCTTTGGTGATTAACACGGTGTGCTCAAACTGCGCAGCCATGCTGCCATCGCGCGTCACTAACGTCCAACCATCGTCAGCGGTACGGATTCCCTCGCCCCCAAGCGTGGTCAGCGGTTCAATCGCAATCGTATCACCTGGCGTTAGTAGTACTCCGGTACCAGCGCGGCCATAATTCGGTATCTCGGGCGCTTCGTGCATCTCGTGCCCCACGCCGTGACCAACTAAATCGCGAATAATCCCTATCTTGCCCTGGGTCAGCACCTTTTCAATCGCGGCACTAATATCGCCCACCCGCGTCGGTCCTTTAATGGCATCAATTCCTGCGTACAAACTGCGTTCAGTCACCGATAGTAAATGTTTAACCGCACCGCTAGCGGGCTCACCGACCACCATCGTAAAGGCACTGTCGGTTTTCATGCCTTTATACGTAATAACAAAATCAAATCCAACCACGTCGCCCTTTTCCAGTACATAATCGGTAGGGATACTGTGCGTGATTGCTTCGTTTACCGATATACAAATCACGCCTGGAAACTTCACCTCATCAGTCAAATAGGTTGCAGTTGCGCCGTGACGCGTAATCTCGCCTGCTACCCAAGCATCCAGCTCGCGCTCACTGACGCCGGGCACAACGCGCGGTTTCAAATCTCTAAAAATGGTCGCTAAAATCTTGCCGCCATCGCGCATTGCCTGAATTTCTGCTTCTGTTTTCGGTCGCTGTACCATTATGCGCTCAGGGTATTCTGCGTCACCGCTTCCATAACGCGGTCATGCACCTGCCCAACCGTGCCCTGGCCATCAACATGAGTAATCGCGATGTTCTGCTGCCCAAGATATGCCAAAATTGGATTTATTTCTTCCTCGTAAATCGCTAAGCGTTCGTCAATCGCCTCGGCGTTATCATCTGCACGCCCTCGTATCTGCATACGCTGCAGCAGTTCGTCGCGTGGCACTTCCAACACAATAACAAGGCTGATCGAACGGCCGTGCTCAGGCTGGCTATCAACCAGCCACTGTGCCTGCGAAAGTTCACGAGGGAAGCCATCAATAATCACCCGGTCAATGCCGTCGGCGCGCTTCAAAGCATCTGCCATAATTGCATTCACCTTATCATTGTCGGCTAGCTGGCCTTCGGCCATCTGCTGCAATAACTGTGGGTCACGACTGTCACGCAGCAACTGTCCGGCACTCAGCCAACGCCAGCCCTGGCGGGCAGCCAATATCTGTGCCTGTACGCTCTTACCCGATCCAGCTGGGCCAAAGAATATAATCATCTCACATGCTCCTTTTTGTTTTATTGTAGCGCGTTTTTGACCAGTTGTGCGACCAAGGCACCGTCGGCGCTATTTCCAAGCTCTTTTTTAACAGCACCAATCACTTGTCCCATCTGTGCCATGCCTGTCGCGCCCGTCTCGGCAATGACGCGAGTAACAACTGCCTGAATATCGGCTTCGCTCGCTTGCGCCGGTAAATATAATTCCAAAATTGCAGATTCTTTTAATTCCGTCTCGCTCAGTTCGGGACGACCAGCTGCCGTGTATTGGCTGGCACTGTCTTTGCGCTTTTTGATTTCACGGGCAATCAATTGTTCGATTGCCTCATCCGCCAAGCCTTCATCACGGACTTTTTGAGCGACTTCTTCGTTCAAGATTGCAGCTTTAAGACCGCGCAGTACCTCGCCTTTAAAACGATCGCCGCCTAATAAGGCGGCTTTAAGATCGATATCGATTTGCTCTTTTAGAGCCACGTTTAACGTAGTCCTAGTCGGGCTTTATCTAGCTTGTCAGCTTTGCGCTCTTTACGAATAATCGCTTTTTTGCGACGCTCTGTTTTGCTGATTGGTTTTGCAAAACGCATAGCAGTCTTGGCTTCAGCCAAAACACCGCTTTGCAATACTTTGCGGTTGAAACGACGAATTAAATTCTCGTTTGCTTCTCGTTCATCTTTTCGGGTTACTTGTACCATATGAACTGTATTGTAACAGAGAACGGACGCTGTTGCAACTACAGAATCTCTACGCCCAGCAAACGACCCTCAACACTCCGACTGCCCTGCCATTCATTTATCGACGGCTGAAACAGAACGGTGACGACTTCACCTGGCTGCACAAAATAATGGTCTGGCGCATTAAACGCTACCACCTGCATGCGTCTGCCGGTGCGGTCTTTGATATCCAGTTTAACGTGCTGGTTGTCGGCACCCATTTTGCGTACATCGGCCACAATCACTTCTTCGATTTTTAATATCGGTTCTGGATTGCCACTACCAAACGGCTCCAGTTGGTCTAATTGATCGATGAGGTCTTCGTTCACTTCACTCAGATCGCCAATCACCACGTCGGCCTTGGCATTCAGCAGCGCTGTTTGATCACGTAGCTTTAAAGTTCGATAAAAATCGTTAACGCGCTGACGAAAGACAGCAATGTTTTCGGTCGGTAACGTCACTCCTGCCGCTAACCTGTGCCCGCCACCTTTGGTGATAATGTCGTCACTGGCACGAATAGCCGCCACGGCGCTAAAATCACCGTAGCTGCGGGCCGATCCTTTGGCACTGTCACCCATTTCCTGCAGCACATATGTCGGTTTTTTATATCGTTCTAATAACTTCGCGGCAACAATGCCAACAATACCGTGGTTCCAATCGCTGGCGCTCACCACCAACACCGGATCATCGGCGTATTGTTCTGCCTGAATGATTGCTGCTTTAAAAATCGCATCTTGATCGGATCGCCGAGCGATATTAAGTGCATCCAATTGCTGCGCCTTATCAAGCGCCGTTTCATTATCCGTCGCCAGCAACATATCCAAACTATGTCTGGCTGTCTCTAGTCGCCCTGCCGCGTTCATACGAGGTCCCAGCGCAAAGCCAAGCGACCGACTGTTCAGTGTGATTGGTTCAACACGCGCAACTGCCATCAGCGCCTTTAGGCCTGGCCGACGGGTTTTTGCCAGTACCTTCAGCCCAAAATACACATTGGTACGGTTTTCATCGACTAACGTCACGACGTCACACACTGTGCCCAGCGCAACCAAATCCAGCAGCCACTTTTCGTTACCCGCAGGTAGCCCATCCAGACGAGTCTGTAATGCCTGCACCAGCTTAAACGCCACACCAACACCCGCCAAATCAATGAATGGATATGGGTGGTCAGCGCGCTTCGGGTTAACAGTCGCAATGGCCGGTGGCGGTGTATCACTGACCATATGGTGATCGGTCACAATAACATCGACACCCAGTTCATTGGCACGCGCGATTTCTTTGTGGCTTAAGCTACCACAGTCCACCGTCACAATCAGCTGCGCCCCGGCCTTAGCAATCGTCTCGACCGCATCAATCGTCAGTCCATACCCTTCGACAAATCGATTGGGAATAAATGCCTCGACGTGCTTGAACCCAAACGATGAGAAGGCGTCAATCAGCACTGTCGTCGCTGTTAAACCGTCGATGTCATAATCTCCATAAATCATGATCTTTTCTTGTTTTTCGCGCGCAATCACCAGCCGTTCGACGGCCTTGTCCATGTCGGGCAGCAAAAACGGATCGTGGCGAATATCGTAATTTGGTGACAAAAAATCGGCGATATGATCGCCGGTTAACCCGCGAGCGGCCAGGATTTCTTGAAATAATGACATGTTAGATATCAGACGATGAACGCTTTGGGCGTCCGGCGTGCTGCTGTGACTTGATGACAATGCTTTGCAGTTCTTTAAAGATCGGGAACTGTTTATTGGTAGCGTAAATCTTGGTATTTCCTTGTTTTTCGCTGGTCAAAAACCCAACTTTTTCCAAACGCTTCAGTTCACGTTGAATATTACCCGGGTCTTCTTTAATCAGTTTGGCGAGGCCGCGTACATGGGTACGGAAATCAGGATACTTGGCGTAAACCACCACAATCTTGCGTCGCACCCTAGATGTAATAAAAACGTCTAACATTATATTCCCTTATTTACTTAACAGACCTCATCCGTTGCTTTTTATTCTACACTTAGACGCCCACGTGGGTCAACGCCAATTCAACACAATTTGGTTAATTTTGGCGATCGTCTCCTCGTGGGTAGGTATCTCGTTCACGTTAAAGTAATGGTTAACCCCCATAAAGTTCTCTTTCACGTCTAAAATGTGAATTTCGTCCGCCAAGATGTGCAAGCGATCGACAGCCTGAACGCTGGCTGTCGGTGTTGCAACGACCAGTCGCTGAACGCGAATTGGTTTCATAAAATCAATCGCCACATCAATCGATGCTCCATTGTCCAGGCCGTCAGACACCAGGATTACCACGTGGTCACGCAGCAACTCGTTATTAATCAGCCCCCCATCACCCAGTAATCGGTTGATCTTTTGAAACGTCTCGCGTTTTTGCTCGTCCAAATACCCATGAAACTCACTGGCATATTCTTCGATTTCACCAGTCGAAAACATCCCGTTGTACGTAAAGCCGCCATCTTGTGACACCGCCCCAAAGCTGACACTTTCGCCAGGCACCTGGATATCTTCGGTGAGTAACATCATCAGTACACAGTGCAGCTGCGCCGCGATTTGCTCGCCCACCAACACGGCACCGTCGGACAATGCGACAACCGCACAGTTTTCATAGCGATACTTTTCTAACAGCGGTACAGCCAACAATTGACCTGCCTGTGCGCGACTCTCAAAATACATATGCTTATTCT
>CALMQN010000110.1 GCA_937872185.1 uncultured bacterium | reverse complement strand
AATAGAAGTTCTCTAAAAGCGAAAACACCCCGGTGCCTTGGGGTGTTTTCTTTTTGTGTATCCCGTCAGATGACGGAACGGATTTGAACCATTATAAAAACGGTTCTACTGTGCAATATACAGTTGCCATTCGGCAGGCACCACATCCACGGCTATCTTTTTGCGCCTTGAAGGCACAAATTCGATGGCTATTGGCATGTGATTTTTACTCCTTGTACTGGTTGACGCTCCGCTTATGAGACACCCCGACAGGGTTTCTCATCGCGCAGTACGCCGAAGTGAATTCGGGCGTTCTGGCTGCTCTTCCAAAGTACGATTACCTCACGCGCTTCGACCTTTAAATTAAATGTTTCGGCGCAAGGGACATCATTTATAGTACCAAATCCAGGCAATCACGTCAAGAATGCGCTATACCGATAACGCTAATATCTATAGCATATAACGGATAGAGTCCGGAGCGCAAGTACCTTATATAGCGGCAGGTGTCTCGCCTGGCTTGGCATTCGCCAGTGGCTTTTCTTTGATGGCAAAACTAAGGACCGCAGCAACGGCAACAATAACACTGGCGACGATAAAGATCGTGTGAATACTGCTACTGAACGCGTCGACAATTTTGGTGCTGAAGTTATTTTGGTTTTCAGTAAAAGTAGCCTTTGCCTGGTCTCGTGCGGGCTGGGGAATGTTGATAATTGCCGCATTAAACCCATCAGTGATCTGCGTCTTAACCGCCACGGTGTTCAGACGCAGCAACACGTTTGCATCGTCAGTCTTGGTGATAATCTGGCTTGCCGCCGGGGACTGTTTGAGCGTCTGGATATACGGATCGTCTTTCATATCGCCCAGACTGGTGGCGATCCCAATCGTCAATAAGCTACCGAATACAGCCGTGCCGATGGTCGAACCAAGACTACGGAATAACTGGCTCGAGCTTGTCGCGGCGCCTAGGTCTTTTTGGCTGAATTCATTCTGAACGGCAATATTCATGACTGGTAAGGCGACACCAATACCAAGCCCCAGGAACACCATGATGATTGCCTCGTACAGATAACTTGTGTCGGGGTTAAGCGTTGTCAACAGCCCGATCATAATGGTCATCAACACAAATCCGCCAACGATGAGTGCCTTATACTTACCCGTTCGTGACACCAACTGCCCCGCTGTAATACTGGCGACCATCAGACCGGCGATCATAGGAAGCAACATCAGCCCTGACTGCGTTGGTGAAGCACCAAAGACCTGCTGATTAAACTGGGTCAGGTAGAGAATCGATCCCAGAAAGGCAGCACCATGAAGCAGCGCAATCGCCATAATAAGCGTAAAGTTGCGGTTTTTAAAGAAGTTAAGCTGTATGATTGGCTCTTTTACGCGGCGCTCAACCATGATGAGCGCGATAAGTGATGCCACGACAATACCAAACATAATCACACGCAGACCGGTCAGGGTTAAGTCGCCCTGCAAGATACCCGAAAAGATCTGTTCGGTATTATCAATGGCCAGGATCAACGTTCCTAAGAAAACTGCCAATAGCCCGGCGCCAAGATAATCAACCTTTGGCTTTTCGCTGTGTTTGAGTGCAGGGCAATAGATCGCAATAAGCGTGAAGGCGACGATCGCGATAGGGACATTAATCCAGAACGTCCAGCGCCAGTCGGTCGTAATAAGACCGAATACGTTGTGGCCATCTGTCAAGAAGCCGCCCAGCAGTGGACCGACAACTGATGCGATACCAAAGACAGCACCAATCAAACCCTGCCACTTGCCGCGTTCGCGAGCAGCGAACAGATCACCGACAATCGTAAAGGCGTTGGCCGTGATAATACCACCACCAATACCCTGGAATGCACGCCATAAAATAAGTTGTACAATATCAGCGCTGGCGCCACTCATGAGCGACCCAATCGCAAAGACGGCGACACCAATCAAAAGTACCTTGCGGCGGCCGAACAAGTCAGATAGCTTACCGGCAATCGGAACCGTAATGGTTGTGGTGATCAAATATGCCGTAACCACCCAACTGAGTGACGAAAAGGCGTTGAAGTCTGCGACAATTTTGCCAAGGGCGGTTGCAATAATTGTCTGGTCCAGCGCAACCAAGAATAGGCTGGCCATGACAGACACCATAATAATAACTTTTTTACGCAGGCTTAGATGATGATTCACTGTCGTTCCTTACTTTTTATCTTTTAGCGCTTTAAAGTTTTCAAGTTGAAAATTCAACTTTTCGACGAAGGCCTCAATTGACTCTTCTTTGATTAAACCGACAACGCCAGCATCTGGTGAACCAAACACATATAGCCTGTCACCAGTCTGTATGCCCAGTTCATCCCTGGCATCTGCCGGAATAACAATTTGACCCTTTGTACCAACTGTTGCGGTACCGTATAGTTTCTTCTCATGCATCGATATGTCTATCATACATCTGGTATGAAAAGTATGTCAAGTATAACGAATTGGATGCACGCGAGTTGACGCCCTTTGCTATACTATAAGCAATGACTCAGCTAGATATGCCACCTCTGCGCGCGCTGCTCGATATTGACGCAGCCCGAGCGCTTGTCGACCCAGCGCTTGAAGCGTATTTTGTGCGCAATATTACTAAGGCGCGCGCAATTGATCCACACTACGCCAATTTATGGGAAAGTATGCTGGTTCTCCTACGCGCCGGCGGCAAGCGGATTCGACCGTATCTGACGCTCCTTACCTATCAAGCCTTTTGCGACCGGCCAGTCGAACCAATCGTCCCTATCGCCAGCGCCCAAGAACTACTACATCTGTCACTCCTGATTCACGACGATGTGATCGATCGTGATTACGTTCGTTACGGCACCGATAATATTTCGGGGCAATATGACAAACTCTATGCGCCACTTGTTAGTAATGGTAGCGAGCGACGGCACTTCAGTAATAGCGCCGCTATTTTGGCTGGTGACCTGCTGCTATCAGGTAGCTATCAACTAGTACTGGAAAGTCGCCTCCCCGACGAACAAATGCGTATCGCGACTGATGTCTTTGGCGAAGCTGTCTTTACGGTTGCAGGTGGAGAGCTGCTCGATATAGAGTCGGCCTTTCGTCAGTTCGATTTGGTCGATTCTGTTGCTATCGCCAAACATAAAACCGCACACTACTCGTTCGTAACGCCAATTGTCATGGGGGCGCGCTTGGCCGGAGTTGATGAGCACACTGCGTCACGCCTGGCGCAGTTTGGCGAAGATATTGGTATCGCGTATCAACTGGTCGATGATATCTTGGGGGTCTTTGGTAGTCAGGCACTAACCGGCAAATCGAATATCAATGATATCCAAGAAGCCAAACATACGTATTTGATCGAACAGTTTAAAGCAAATGCCAGCGCCGAACAATCCGCCATAGTTGATGGCTTATTTGGCAAAAAAAACTTAACCGAGTCCGAGGCACAGACGTTTCGAGATGTCCTAATGGCAAGTGGCGCCAAAGAGCGCACCGAACAAGCAATTGACGCCTATACAAAGCGGGCACTTGAAACACTCGCCGACATCCCTATGAACGATAAGGCACGACTGGCGTTTGAAACATTGGTCGAACGTTCGATTCGCAGGGAACGATAATGGACATTTATGACACAACGAGCATGACGCTCAGCCAAGTCCTGACGCTGCGCTATTCGACTTCATTTGGCATGAGCAGCCGATTATTCCCTTCCAACATACGACCGCATATCTATAACATTTATGGCTTGGTCCGAATTGCCGATGAGGTTGTCGATACTTACGCTGGTAAGGATATGCTTGGCATATTAGATGAGCTGGAGCGCGAGACGACAAGAGCCGCCAAATGGGGGTATAGCGCCAATCCAATCGTACACGCTTTTGCGCTCACTGCCCGACGCTTCGATTTTGACGACAGCCTCATCACTGCATTCTTTGCTAGCATGCGCATGGATATCAATCCGCCAACCTATACAAAAGCACTGTATCAAACCTACATATACGGATCGGCTGAAGTCATTGGACTGATGTGCCTAGCAGTATTCTGTGATGGCGATAAAAAGAAGTACGCTGCACTCAGTGATGGCGCCCAACACTTGGGTGCTGCCTATCAAAAGATTAACTTCCTACGCGATCTTGCTGCAGACCATGATGCGCTCGGCCGACTGTACTTCCCTGGCCTTACGATAAAGATACTGGATGAGGCAGCCAAGCACGAAATCATTGACGACATTATAGCTGATATCAACATCGCCCAGACTGCCATTTCGTCACTTCCGGCGGGGTCAAAGCAGGCAGTCACACTGAGTTTGCATTATTACGGCGCACTGCTCAAAAAACTGACCGATACGCCGATCGAAACTATCAAACATAGCCGCGTGCGCATTAATAATGTCTATAAATTGTGGCTATACTTCCTTGTGCGAATACGGGTGCTGACATAATGGCTAAAAAACAGGTTGTTATTATCGGTGCAGGTATTGGAGGGTTGGCGACCGCTAACCTGCTGGCAAAAGCCGGATACCAAGTTGATGTATTTGAGAAAAATAGTCATGCCGGTGGACGAGCCGATATCTTGAAGGCTGAAGGATTTACGTTTGACATGGGACCGTCTTGGTATTTGATGCCCGAAGTATTTGAGCATTTTTATAATCTAATGGATGAGGACGTCAACGTACACCTGGACCTGCGCCGACTGTCCCCAGCATATAAAGTGTTCTTCGAAACGGGTGATCCCGTTACTATCACGAGTGACCAAACCAAAGATAGCGCAACATTTGAGGCAATCGAGCCTGGGGCAGGCGACAAGCTGAAACAATACGTCGCTGGGGGTGATGCTATTTACCAATTGGCACGCCGTCATTTTTTGTACAGCAATTTCACGTCGCTATCTGACTTTACGAAGAAAGA
>CALMQN010000109.1 GCA_937872185.1 uncultured bacterium | reverse complement strand
TGGGTACCTGTCAAGCCACATTGCTGTGAAAATGAGAGTATTGAGAACAAACGGAAAAACGAAGAAGAAGATAGCGACCTCGTCCTGCGAGAATACCAAGGACAGGGTATGGAGAAGCATGGCGATGAGAATCAGAGCGCCTGCAACGTTTTCACGACCCACGTCCTGGTGCCGACGCATTCTGCGTAGCCAGTAGGCCACAGCACACACTGCGGCGACAACACATGCAACGAGTGCAACGATGTTGGCGACCACGATAGTGCCCGTGAACAGCAGGTAATACGCAACTGCGTAGAGCAACAACGCCCCCGCAGCAGTATATCTAAGCCACATTGTTAAACCTTCCGCATTGTGACGAACGGATCTCGTTGTCAAGTATTATTATAGCATATTTGACTAATATTGCCAATGTACTACAATAGTGACAGATGAAATTAATTCTTGCCCAGGGCAATCCTGAAAAGCGCTACGACGCAACCCGCCACAACGTCGGGTTTACGGTTATTGATGCTTATGCAGCGGCGAACGATGCCACGTGGTCAGATAAATCGAAGTTCCATGCCCAGATCGGTGAAGTGACAGTAAACGGTGAAAAGGTGATCCTGGCTAAACCAACCACGTACTATAACGAAACCGGCGTCAGCGCCCGGGCCATCGTTGATTTTTATAATCTTGATCCTGCAACCGATGTACTGGTCGTCCACGACGAACTAGCGCTGCCATTTGGCACCATCCGCATCCGCGGGCAGGGAAGTGATGCTGGTAATAACGGTATCAAATCACTCAACAGTCACATCGGCCCCGATTATCATCGTATCCGCATTGGAGTGGCGAACGACCTACGCGAACGGATGGACGATGCAGATTTTGTGTTGGGCAATTTTTCAAAGGACGAATCTGAAAGGGTCACAAAACTCATTCCAGACGTACTTAGTCTGATCACTGATTTTATATCAGGTAACCTATCCCACGATACCAAAACGCTTTAGCTTGCATATCGGGTAAACCGAGTGTATAAATGGTCGCTGACGGATGTCACACCCCAAACAGAGAGGAGCGACAATGTCGCCCGCTAAGACACCGCCGGTTTTCATCGGCACAGCAACACAGATCAGCAAGCAACAGATCAAGGAGCTGCATGCGCTCGGCATCGAAAAGCGAGACGCAGTGCGCAAGCCGCAGCCGGGGCGCAAACTCCGCATCGTCTGGCACAGCAAACTCCGGTTCACGCTGCGATATGTCATCCCGGTCTACGTGCAGTTCGTCGAAACACCGTACGGCCTCGGTGTCAGGGTGCCGCGGATGCCCTTCGTCTATGCCGTGCTCGATGCACATGAGCTGGAGTCCTACTTCCGAACGGGCAATACCTGGCGCGGACAAGTGGGCTTCACCTCGCTCGTCGCGCACCTGCGCAAGCTGTAGGGTCAAGGCGACATCCGCTTGAGGCGGCGCGGGATTCATCTCCCGCGCCGCCCACACAACAACTTTTGGCACAAAAATAACCTCGATCATTCGAGGTTTTGATATTTTTTAGGGGCGGTAGTCGAAACTACCGCCCCGGGTGGGATTTTTACATCCCCGGACCGCCTTCTTCGCGGTCCTCATCGTCCAGGTCTTCTGGGTCATCATCACCTTGGACGACAACCCTGACACGAG
>CALMQN010000108.1 GCA_937872185.1 uncultured bacterium | reverse complement strand
CGGCTTAAACATGACGATTTCGTCAAAGCGGTTTAAAAATTCTGGGCGGAACTGATTACTGCTAATTAACTCATCGACGAATTGGTCTTCAAACTGTTCGACATCAAGTCCCCGATCAATCTGCTCGCGGATGCGGTCTGCGCCGGCGTTGCTGGTCGCAATAATAATGGCATCGCGAAAACTGACCTCGCGGTTGCGTTCATCACGTAAAATACCCTCATCCAAGACTTGCAAAAAGGTTGTCAGTACATTCGGGTGCGCCTTCTCTATTTCATCCAGCAAAATCACACTGAATGGCTGCTTCATCACCTGCGCAGTCAGACTCTGACTATCCTTAGCGCCGTCGGCGATCAGACGACTCACATCGCTGCTGCTTACAAATTCGTTCATATCCATGCGAATAATGCGATCTTCACCGCCAAAATACACATCGGCAAGTGCCTTAGCGAGTTCCGTCTTACCAACACCGGTTGGACCAAGGAACAGGAACGTACCGATTGGCCTGTTCTGGTTGCGTACACCAGCGCGGGCGCGCCGCAGCGCATCGCTTACCACACTCACTGCCCTGACCTGGTTAATCATTCGCTCGTGAATCAAATCCTCTAGGTGAAGCAATTTCTCGCGCTCTTCGTCACCACCTGCAACGCCGACCTTCACGTCCATAGTGACTTCAACTGCACGTTGCACAGATTGTGCGGTTACCAAACCATCTTCGTCATAACTGGCAGCTGCCTCCAATACTTTTAGCGCCTGACCTGGCATCGCCGCGTCGTGCTGGTAACGTTCACTCAACCGATACGCCTCGGCCAGTGACTGATACATATACGTGACATTGTGCTGAAATTCAATCGATATCAGCTGATCTTGCATCACGGTCAGCGTCTCATCGCGGTTAGAAGGGCGCACATTAACACGGCTAAGCGCGCTAACCAATTGGGCCGAGCGGCCACTAATCTGCAAATAGCGTTGTTCGTCCATAGCCAAGATCATACGCAGTTTGCCTGCCTTTATAATGGGCAGCAACACGTTACTCAGATCAACCGACCCAATACCTTCTTCAAAAAACAGCTGCGCGTTATCCAGACAAATGATCACATTTTTGGCACTATATGCCTCATTCAGCAAATGCGACATCAATTCTTCCAGCTCACCTCGCCCAGGGGCGGCACTAATCAGCGACGACGCATCCAATATAAATATCTGCCGAAACTTCAGCGTTGACGGAATTTTTGCCTTGGCATCCAGCAGCATCTCTGCCAGTTGGTGCACAATCTCAGTCTTGCCGACACCATCCGGCCCCACCAACACAGCGCTCCCCCGCCCTTTCGGACCCAATATATTAATCAGCTGCGTCAATGCCTCGGTATGCGCAGGTAGCTTGGTCGATAGTAGCAACCCGTGACTAACGCGCTCGCTAATATTCTGACCGAACCTGGCCAACATTGGTATCCAGCCAAATGACCAATCACGCGCGATTCCGCCGGTGCGCATTGGCTGCTTACTTTCTTCGATAAGATCGCTAATATGCTGCTGCCATTGCACGCCCTTAATCAGATCCTCTGGGTCAAGCTGCAGATGTGCCAACAAAGCCTGGTGATTCGGGTGTGCTTTTACCAGTGCCACAACCAAGATAGTCGCCGATATCGTCTTACTGCCAACCTGACGAGCAATGTCGCGAGCGAGTTGCCAAACGTTGGCCATGTCCGCCGCATCCTTGGACGATATTTGCTGCAAAAAGCCCGATCCAACGCCAAAGCGTGCAGCGAAGAACTGTCCTCCGTACAGTCGTCCGACGATTAGTGATACTTCGTATGGTGATGGTTCTGGCGACATCAACCCCAGTACGTCAGACTCTAAAATATCATCAATTGTCTGATACTTTTCGTTCGGGTTTAAATGTATTAACTCCCCCTTTTTCCATTCAACAACCATTGCGGGAATAACCGATAATCCCAGTACTAGCCAGCCAAGCGGCCAGCCCATGGCAACAAGTGCAATCGAGGTGATTAACAGTGCAAACACCGCCACTCGAAGAACGATGATCCAGGCACCGCTAAGGCTAGCGCCAATCCGTGCCTTGCCCGCTCGGTGACTGTGATAATTAAATTGCTTCACTACCACGCTGGTACCCACCCCAATACGTATAGCAACAATCCGATAACTGGGAAGGCAGGTATAATCATCCACAGCAACAACACAATCCCACCAAAAAGTGCCTGGAATAGAATCACGATACAGCCAAACAACAGTACGAATGTGCGAATAAATGCGCCCACCAAACGTGAGATTGAACGGTCAAAAAAAGCGCGCACCTGAACGGCAAATGAGCCCGATACACCACCGGCCGATATTTGGCGATAAGGTGCGAATAATGTCATGATCAACAGCCCCAACGAAAAGTAGTCGCTCGAGACAGCTAAACGACTTCGTATCATGTGGACTCGCTGGCGCCAGCCATCACCGTACCACCAACTCAACATACCCACCAAAAACATGTCTTCATTATACCTGCTTACGCTATAATAGACCATATGTCCAAACCCTATGTCACGATCCTTGGCAAAGCCGTCCGCGGTCTGACAAAACTACGCGGTGGCGGTACCGCCTTTCCGGGACTTTTTGTCGAACGAATCGACCCCAACTTTATTAAATCAACACTAGCAAGCCTGCCCGAAGGCGTCGTGGTGATTAGTGGGACCAATGGCAAAACGACAACAACGAAAATGGTCGTTGAGTTGCTGGAAAGCCAGGGACTAAAAGTGTTCACCAACCGTACTGGTAGTAACTTTACCCGCGGTGTTGCAGCAGCGCTCCTCGGCGAAATCGATTTGCGCGGTCGCCTTCACGCTGACATTGCTGTTTTAGAACTTGATGAGGCTCACGCAGTCCATTTTGTCCGTACCATTGCACCGCGATACAGTTTGATCCTGAACGTGATGCGCGACCAACTGGATCGTTTTGGCGAGATTGATGCCACCACCAAACTACTTAAAACAATCGCCCAAGCAACAACTGGCACCGTCGTGCTCAACCGCGAAGACAGTCGCGTTGCGCGCATTCATGAATCGCTTGACACACAACACGTCAGTTATTTTGGGTTAAGTGACGACCTGCTGCCAACATTCCCGAGCGACGATAATCTCCACGGTGGCAAGCAACATGACAAACGACCAGTCGCTGAGGTTATTTTAAAAAGTTTTGCTGACACCCAGGCGACATTCTCTATGTCCGGCCAAGATATATCGACGCATCTAAAACTAAACGGCATTTACAACGTGTTTAACGCAGCGGCAGCACTGGCACTTGTACGCAGTATCGTTGGTGAACATATCGATCAGCCTGCCCTCATTACCGCGCTCTCAAACGTCACTCCGGCATTCGGTCGCGGTGAATCATTCATGGTTGACGGTCAGCCGATCGAACTTATCTTGGTCAAAAACCCATCGGGGTTTCGCCTTGGGCTACAGTCATTTGACCCAACAGGCTATGCCACTATGATCGCGATTAACGATAACTATGCCGATGGCCGTGACATGTCGTGGTTATGGGATGTTGATTTTGCGACGCTTGGTAGCGAGGGTGTAGAACAAGTATCGGGTATCCGAGCATACGACATGGCACTACGTTTACAATACGATGACATCCCAATGGACAGTGTCATGCCCCACATCCCAGCCGCGCTTAAACAATTCCTGCGCGAAAATACCGACAAACCAAAACGCATTTACTGTACGTATACCGCCATGCTTACTATTCGCAAGCGCTTAGGTAAAATAACCCACGTGGAGTCAATCGGATGAGTGCAAAAACAATCAGCATCCTGCAACTATATCCCCGCGATATGAATATTTACGGTGATTACGGCAACGCACTTGTTCTAAAGCGCCGGCTGGAATGGTACGGATACGATGTTCGGCTGCTTGCCTATAATCAGGGCGATACATTTCCTGCCAATGTCGATATTATCGTCGGTGGGGGCGGTCAGGACAGCGGGCAGAATAAAATCAAAGCTGATCTTATATCGATCGCGCCTAAACTACACCAGTTGGCAGACGACGGCGTACCGATGCTGATGATCTGTGGCCTCTACCAGCTGTTTGGTGAGTTCTTTAAAACGTCGTCAGGCGACATTATTGAAGGCATCGGGCTACTGGATGTCCAGACCTACGGATCAACCGAGCGCCTCATCGGCAACATCATTATCGAAAGTGATGAGTTTGGTGAAATTATCGGATACGAAAATCACAGCGGCCAAACGCAGCTGGGCGCAACAGCGCTGCCGCTCGGTGCTGTCCGGCTGGGCGCTGGCAACAATATGATCGATGGCCACGAAGGCGCCAGGTATAAAAATGTCATCGGCAGTTATCTGCACGGCTCGCTCCTACCTAAAAACCCTCGTGTTGCAGACTTTTTAATCACCGTAGCTATCACGCGTAAATACGGTACATTCAAGCACAAATCGCTTGATGATCAGTTCGCCCATCAAGCGCGCAAGGTAGCTGCTACGCGACCGCGCTAGCAGCTTGCAGCTTCTTGAGCACATCGACGACCTGACTGCCATGACCTAGTGACGTCACTCTTCCAAACACCTTTACGACCATACCCTTGGGGTCAATAATAAAGGTCTTGCGCAGGATACCCTCCATGCCAAACTGTTTTTTGCCCCAGGCCCCATATGCACCAATAACTGCTGCGTCCTTGTCGGTCAAAAGTGTAAAGTTGAGCGTATGCTTGGCTTTAAATTTTTCGTGCGCGCTGGCATCATCCTTACTGACACCGATAACCCTCGCGCCAAGTTCTGCTAACTCATCACGAGCATCACGCAAGCTACAAGCTTCAATCGTACAGCTAGGTGTATCGTCCTTGGGATAAAAGTACAACACCACCCATGACCCTGCATACTCCTTCAGATCATGCATCATGCCTGATTCATCAGGTAATGTAAAATCTGGCGCTGGATAGGGTGGTTGTCTCATCCTTCTAGTATACGCCTTCAGGCACGCGTCGGGCGAGAGCCTGTATAATAAATAGAATGCCTGTGACAAAACAACGCAGCCGATTGGATGTTCTTGATTACTTACGAGGTTTTTTCATTGTCGTCATCATTATCGACCATTTATCGCGCTGGCCAAGTGCGTTTTCCCTTTTTACTGGTCAAGCATGGCTATGGATCACTGCCGCCGAAGGCTTTGTCATTATATCGGGCTTACTGATTGGCTATGTCCGGGGCTATAAAAGCAAAGAACTTCCATTCGCTACCGTAACGAAAAAACTGCTCCTGCGTGCCCTGCTGTTATACGCTTGGTCAATTATTGCCACCATCGTATACACTGCCGTCATCTGGTATGTTCCCCTACGGGGCGGCGCTCAAACGCTACCGATGGATGTCGGCGACTGGCCAGGTCTGATACTCCAAACTGTCACCCTCACGTACACAAATGTGTGGGTTCATTTCCTGGCCCTTTATGCGATTTTTCTGGCAGCCTCACCTGTCGCCGTCTGGCTCCTGCGCCGCGGTCAGGCTGCTTTTGTTATCATGATAAGCCTCCTTCTGCTCGGCCTGGGATGGCAGTTACAAAGTGAAGTCTTGCAGTGGCAAGCGCTATTCTTTATCCCCAGTGTTGCCGGGTATTATCTTCCGTCCATCAAAATCCGCTGGCAAGCGCTCGCCGTAAAGACCCGTCGGACACTTGTCGCCTCCATCATGGCGTTCACCAGTCTGACGATCATGCTATCAGTTATAACGACATTCCATGCACAGCTAGTACCCGAGCTTGCAGACAGCCTGAACGCTGCATTCCCGAAAGAAACAATCAGCCTTTGGCGACTAGTCCTCGCACTCATATGGTTTGGCGGCTTTCTTCTGCTGTTTATCGCTGCTCGCCCGTGGATCAAAAAATGGCTTGGCTGGTTACTTATGCCTATTGGGTCACGGTCACTCACAGCTTATATCCTGCACGGCCTGGCACTTTGTATCATCAGCTTCCTGACGGTACGTGGCGATAACATTTTTATCAACACACTTCTTGGCGCGGCGGCAGTTCTGATCGTTTGGGGGCTCGTCCGCATCCCGTTTGTACAAAAGATTATTCCCCGTTAATAGGTACGAAACTGCACAGCCTTGTACGGATCTTTTTGGCCAATTTGATCATATATCGAGAACGCTTGCAGCTGTGTCAGATTATCCGCTGGTGGTGCAAGTGGCTGATCGGCGCTGTATCCGATATACCAAATAACGGGGTGCTCTGACAAGAACGCCGGCAGATCCTTAATTTTGTGCTGGTCACTATACTTCAGCATGTCCAACGACCCATAAATATATTCAGTTGTGGCGTCAA
>CALMQN010000107.1 GCA_937872185.1 uncultured bacterium | reverse complement strand
ATAGTATAGCTTAATCAGAGATGCGAATTATCCGTTCCCGAGTCTAACTCGTTTGCCTACGTCATTGGTGGTTGTACAGACGGTGTCAGTCCAGGTGGATGTACGACCAGAACAGATGTTATCCAGACGTTCCAAATATACAATAACGTCAGTGGCGCACCGGCAGCCTACAACGATGCTGCTAATACGTACGTGACAAATCCTAATCGTGTCGGTGCCAGCAGCACGGTCTTGAATGGAAAGCTCTACACTGCAGGTGGCTGTATCAGTACGACTGACTGTACTGACGCAGTAAACACCGTATCCTACGCAACTATTGATGCAAATGGTGCGCTGGGAACCTGGACTAATACCACTGCAGCACTTCCTGGTGATCGGGCATGGGGCAAATTGCTATCGGCGGGAGGGACACTCTATTATCTTGGGGGACAAACAGACACTGCTACCGACTACCGGACAGAGGTTTATTGGGGGACTCCTTCTAGCGGCAATGTATCCACATGGAGCACGGCAGCTAACGGTATACCGAATGCTCGTACCAAGTTTGGCGCAGCTAGCTGGAATAACAGATTGTATGTCGTTGCTGGTGAGGGAACAGCCGGAACGTGTAGCGCTGGTGCATGTACTAATGTTTACGTCAGCCCTCAACTAAATTCCGGGGGGGATATTGGTTCCGCCTGGAACACGACAAGCACCTCCATTAACGTGGCCAGAAGTGGCCTCGCCGTCACTGCATACGCTAACAACCTCTACTTATTTGGCGGCTACGACGGTACAAGTTATTTCTCCGATAGTCAGTTCGCTCAGATTAACGCAACAACAGGACTTGTCGGAAGTTGGACCTACTCAACAAGCCTTCCGGCACCAATCGCATTCGGTGAATCATTTGCCGCAAACGGATATATGTACCTTGTTGGTGGGCGAAGTAGCAACTATGCGTGTGACCCAACGACATTCGTGGCACCCATTAGCGCCAACACAACAATCGCAACTGGAAATAATCCAACAGGTATCGGCGCCTGGTACGAGGCGAACCAGAGGTTTAGTGGCGCTCGGTATGGTAATGGAGTGGCGTACAGTGATGGAAAAGCCTATGTCAGTGGCGGTGCATGTGCATCCGCTCCAGCTGGTCCATCGGTTACTTCGGTCACCACCACAAATACCGGTGCTGGATTTGCAACCGACAGCACGACACATAACGTTACTATGCCAGCGACGACTGCTGCGGGCGACCTTTTGCTGATGTTCTACAGCTACGACAGCAACGGGCCACCGACCGTCACTGACCCAGACGGAGCTGGTGGCTGGACGGTACTTTCGGCAGTAAACAGTGCAACAAACGGTGCCTTTGGATCGGTGTGGGCAAAAGTTGCGACCGGAAGTGACGGGGCGACGGTTAACTTTGCAACATCAAATACACAGAGTGCTGCTGCACAGGTATACCGTATTGCCGCAAATAGCTGGTCTGGAAATATATCGACGGGTATATCAGTAGGAAACGCTGCAGGATCAACCAGCGCCGCCCCTAACCCACCTTCGCTCACTACCTCATGGGGTTCAGACGTGAACCGATGGTTTGTGTATGCGGCTGGTGGAACGCATACTGGCGTTACGACGTATCCGACAAATTACACAAGTGGTACTTATGCGAATGGTAACACCGGGACCAACGGAGCGAGTGTTGCAACTGCTACTCGCCTCCTGACTGCAGCCACCGAAGATCCTGCAGCATTTGCGATGGCAAACAGCCAAACGAGCGTCGCCTTTACTGTCGCTGTCAGACCCGCAGCGCCCACACTTACCTACACAGGTGCTGACGAAGTCCAACAAACCGCCCTTCTTTCGCAGCCACAGATTGCTCGTTATTCATTGTTAATGGATACCGACACAGACGTATACCCAAACGCTTGGGTGATGAGTGGTATCGATAACTCGGTCGGCGCAAAGTGGCAGCTTAAATACCGATCTATGTCCAATACGACAACAAACTGTACATCACCTGCGATGACAACATGGGGTCAAGAGACGATATTTGGTAACGTGAGTCTGTTTACTCCTGGAGTGTATATCCCAAAAAACGCGGCAGGAACTAATATTAACTGTTCACGGTTCTTCTTCTTCAATGTGGCAGTCGACAGTTCCCAGGCCTACGGGTATCCCGATGATGTGACGCGGGGGCCGACCATCGATAGCCTGACCCTTCAATTCACCGGTGACCCATCAAAACGACTTATGCATGGACGAACATTTACCGGTGGTCTGCAGCAACCAGTGGATACTCCGTATTATAGCTTCTAGTCTATAATGAGATAGATAATGAGCGACTCACATAAGCAACAGCCCAAAACGCGCAACACTCACACTATTGAGATTAAACTTGAAGTCCCGCAGTTCAAAAAAACAGAGGCAATCGCGAAAAAAACTCACCAAAAAGCAAAAAAACTCTGGCAATATAAGACATTCAGACTAATCCTCGCTCTTAGCTTTATCGTCGTCATAGCCTTAATTACGGTGACCATTCTGACACGCAATCAATCTCAGGATACGCCTACTGCAAAAGATGGCGGGTCACCCGTCAGTCAGCAAGATCTCGATGCACAAGTCCCTTACTACGAGACTCTCATTCCTGTGGGTAAAACGATTGAGCAACTTGGCGGTTGGACCCGATCAAGTCCTGTCGACCGAAACGCCGGCTTTGTGTACGTGGACTATATCCGTGAAAATCGTATCACTGTCAATCAACAAATTTTGCCCGAAGACTTCAAAACTGATACTAACGTGCAGATGGATGCGCTGGCTAAAAGCCTCAACGCGACAGAAGTGCTCACTGTTGGGGGCTTAATGGTGCATATTGCGAGTTCTTCAAAGGGGCCACAAACTGTTCTGTTTAATGAAAAAGGGCTGTTAGTGTTTTTGCGCTCAAGTGTCAAACTATCCAATGATGATTGGATTGGATATATTAATTCTCTTCAGTAGCCTTCGTTGATACAACCAAATCACCAATCACAACTGCTGACTTTTTTTCTAGTTCGCACGTAACCTTTGCGGGCCACTTACCCTCAGGTGCCGTAG